>JAZQLL010000042.1:0-9637 GCA_045542675.1 Oscillospiraceae bacterium | reverse complement strand
AACTTATTGCCCGTAGAGTTATCGTTGAACTTGAGGGCGAAGAGGGTCTTAAACATATTAGCGAATATAGCGAATCAAATACAGAGCGCGGAAAGAATCTTAGGCGTGCAATCTGCGAGAAACTTCACTTTGCATCGCTCGAATTTCAGTCGCCTGAGGGCGTTATAAAAGCCATTGGACTTGACGAAGATAAACTTTGTACTTACTGCTGGACAGGAAAGGAATAATTATGAATACACAATCTAAATCGGATAGTTATGCAGCTGCAGGCGTTGATATTACTGCGGGATATAATGCGGTTGAACTTATGAAAACCCATATTGCTAAGACTATGACGCAGGGAGTTTGCTCGGATGTTGGTGGTTTTGGCGGACTTTTTGAACTTGATGTTGAGGGAATGATGCGCCCTGTGCTCGTCAGCGGTACAGACGGAGTCGGAACAAAACTTAAACTTGCTTTTCTTATGGATAAGCACGATACAGTCGGAATTGACTGTGTTGCAATGTGTGTAAACGATATAATCTGTAGCGGCGCAAAGCCACTATTTTTCCTTGACTATATTGCTTGCGGAAAGAATGTTCCCGAGAAAATCGCCGATATAGTTAAGGGTGTTTGTGAGGGATGCGTTCAGTCGGGCGCGGCGCTTATCGGCGGCGAAACCGCAGAGATGCCTGGATTTTATCCCGTAGACGAGTATGACCTCGCAGGATATTGCACAGGCGTAGTTGATAAATCCAAGATTATTGATAATAAAACAATGCGCGAGGGCGATGTTGTTATCGCGCTGGCTTCAAGCGGCGTTCATTCAAACGGCTTTTCGCTCGTTCGTAAGGTCTTTGATGTCGAAAATGCTGACATTAAGTCGCCTAAAGCAGAGCTCGGCGGCAAGAGTATCGGAGAAACGCTGCTTACTCCTACTAAAATCTATGTAAAATCGATTTTAGCACTTCTTAAAGAAGCTCGAGTAAAGGGAATCTCGCATATAACAGGCGGCGGATTCTACGAGAATATTCCCCGCAGTATTCCCGATGGTCTCGGCGCTAAGATAACAAAATCCGCAGTTAAGATTCTGCCTATTTTTGACCTCATTGCAAAAACGGGCAATATCAGCGAAAGAGATATGTTCAATACCTTTAATATGGGTGTTGGAATGAGCGTTGTTGTAAGCGCTGAGGATAAGGAAAAAGCGCTTGAAATCCTCAGAGCAAATGGTGAAGATGCCTATGTTATCGGCGAAATTGTAAAATCCGAAAATAAAATCGAAATTATCTAACTCTTTTTTAGGGGAATTAAAATGAAACAAAATGTAAAAATTGCGGTACTCGTTTCGGGCGGCGGAACAAATTTGCAGGCGCTTATTGATGCTCAAAATAGCGGCGTAATAAAAAGCGGCAAAATAAAGCTTGTAATCTCTAATAACCCTTCGGCTTTTGCTCTTGAGAGGGCAAAAAAAGCGGGAATTGATGCGGTTTGCATTTCCAAAAAGGAATGTTTAAATCAAGTAGATTTCGAGGAGAAAATCAAGAAAACGCTCGCGGAATATAATATTGATCTTATTGTCCTTGCAGGCTTTATGTCAATATTGAGCGAGAATTTTACAAGTGCATACCCCGAGAGAATAATAAATGTTCATCCTTCGCTTATTCCCGCGTTTTGCGGCAAGGGATTTTATGGACTTCGCGTTCACGAGGCGGCGCTGGAGTATGGCGTGAAGGTAACGGGCGCAACGGTACATTTTGTAAACGAAATTCCCGATGGCGGAAAAATCATTATGCAAAAAGCGGTAAACATCCGCAAAAATGATACCGCACAGTCGCTTCAAAAGAGGGTAATGGAAAAAGCGGAATGGAAAATCCTGCCGCTTTCCGCCGAGAAGGTATGTAAACAAATCCTTGCAAAGAAGGGAAAATAAAATGGATATATATAAAATTAATGATATAACTGAACTTGTAGAAGGTAATAGTTATGTAGGCAGAGGAATCGTTATCGGAAAATCCGAGGATGGCAAAAAAGCTTGTATGGCGTATTTTATTATGGGTAGAAGCGCAAATAGTCGCAACCGCATCTTTGTAGAGCGCGACGATGCGCTTTTCACCGAGCCTTTCGACGCTTCAAAGGTAGAAGACCCCAGCCTTATTATTTACGCCGCAGTCCGTAGATTTGAGAATAACCTTATCGTTACAAACGGTGACCAAACTGATACAATTTATGAGGGACTTAAGTCGGGAAAGTCATTTGATTTAGCCCTTGCAAGCCGAGAGTTTGAGCCTGATGCGCCTAATTTTACTCCCAGAATCAGCGGTATGCTCACCTTTGAAAACGGCGATTTTAACTATAAAATGAGCATCCTAAAGTCTGGAGATAGAGAGGGAACATTCTGTAACAGATTCGGTTTCCACTATAACAGTGCGGCAGGTCTCGGACATTTTATCCACACCTATGTTTGCGATGGAAATCCTATCCCCACATTCCAGGGCGAACCCGAAAGAGTAAAAATCCCGAACGATATAAACGAGTTTGCACAAAAACTTTGGAATTCGCTTGATAAAGATAATAAAATCTCTCTTTATGTTCGTTATGTAGACCTAGAAAGCGGAAAAGAAGAGAACAAAATGTTTAACAAAAACTTAGGAGAATAACGATGAAAGAGTTTGAACTTAAATACGGTTGTAACCCCAACCAAAAACCTGCAAAAATATTTATGAACGATGGAAGCGAACTTCCCATCAAGATATTGTGCGGTAGACCCGGTTACATAAATTTCCTCGATGCCTTTAATTCCTGGCAGCTTGTAAAGGAACTTAAAGCGGCAATTGGACTTCCTGCAGTAACTTCGTTTAAGCACGTTAGCCCAACATCTGCGGCGGTTGGAATTCCTTTGCCTAATGACCTTAAAAAAGCCTGCTTTGTTGAAGATATAGAGGGGCTCGATGATTCTCTCTTAGCCTGCGCTTATGCCAGAGCAAGAGGAACTGATAGAATGTGCTCGTTTGGCGACTGGGTGGCGCTTTCCGATGTTTGCGATGTTACTACCGCGCTTATGATTAAGCGCGAGGTTTCTGATGGAATCATCGCTCCCGGATATGATCCCGAAGCGCTTGAAATTTTAAAATCCAAGAGAAACGGAAACTATAATATAGTTGAAATTGATCCCGATTATGTTCCCGCGGAAATTGAACATAAGCAGGTCTTCGGCATAACCTTTGAGCAGGGAAGAAACAATTTTGAGATAAACCGCGAACTTCTCTCTGACATCGTAACCGACAATAAAGATATGCCCGAGAGTGCTGTTCGTGACCTTATAGTCGCGCTCATAACCCTTAAATATACACAGTCCAACTCGGTCTGCTATGCGGTGGATGGACAGGCAATAGGCGTTGGCGCGGGTCAGCAGTCGAGAATTCACTGCACAAGACTTGCAGGCACAAAAGCAGATACCTGGTTTTTAAGACAACATCAAAAGGTATTAAACCTGCCTTTCCTCGATTCGCTCAAAAGACCCGACCGCGACAATGTTATCGATGGCTACATAAACTCCAATGAAGAGGATGTTTGTGCAGAGGGTAACTGGCAGAAATACTTTAAGACAAAGCCCGAGAGACTTACCGATTGGGAAAAGAAAGAATTTCTTGCTTCAAGAACGGGTGTTGCTCTCGGATCTGATGCATTTTTCCCGTTTAGTGATAACATAGAAAGAGCGCATAAGAGCGGAGTTAAATACATAGCTGAGCCGGGCGGCTCAATAAGAGATGATGCCGTTATCGAATGTTGCAATAAATATGGCATCGCAATGGCATTTACAAAGATGAGACTTTTCCACCATTGATGGAGGTTTGTTTAAATGAAAATTCTGGTTGTTGGCGGTGGCGGCAGAGAACACGCTATCATCAAGAAAATCAAAGAAAATAAAAGTGTTACAGAAATATTTGCGCTACCCGGAAATGGAGGAATAGCAAAAGATGCTACCTGCGTAAATATTGATGCCAAGGATATCGAAGGAATTACAAAATTTGCAGTAGAAAATAAAATAGATTACGCCATCGTGGCTCCCGATGACCCCTTGGTGCTCGGCGCGGTTGACGCCCTTGAGGAAATGTCAATCGCCTGTTTCGGTCCTCGCAAGCATGCCGCTATTATTGAGGGAAGTAAGGTCTTCTCAAAGGACCTTATGAAAAAGTATGGCATCCCCACCGCACAGTATGAGGTTTTTAGCGATATGAATAAGGCGCTCAGTTATCTGGAAACTGCGCCAATTCCTACCGTAATAAAGGCGGATGGACTTGCTCTCGGTAAGGGCGTTATAATTGCGCAGACTCGCGATGAGGCAAAAGATGCCGTTAGAATGATGATGCAGGATAAAGCATTCGGAAAAAGCGGCGACAATATTGTAATCGAGGAATTTTTGGAAGGTCCCGAGGTATCAGTCCTGTCCTTTACCGATGGAAAAACAGTTGTTCCTATGATTTCTTCTATGGACCATAAAAGAGCAGGGGATAACGATACAGGTCTTAATACAGGCGGTATGGGAACCGTTGCTCCCAACCCGTACTATACCGAGCAGATTGCAAATGAATGTATGGAAAAAATATTTATTCCTACAATCAATGCAATGAATAAAGAGCGCAGAACCTTTAAAGGTTGCCTTTATTTCGGGCTTATGCTCACGAAAAACGGTCCTAAAGTTATTGAATATAACTGCCGTTTTGGTGGCCCCGAAACTCAAGTTGTGCTTCCGCTACTTAAAACCGACCTTCTAAGCGTTATGATGGCGGTAACGGATGAAAAACTTTCCGAAGTTAACATTGAGTTTGAAGAAAAATGCGCCTGTTGTGTAATTGCCGCGTCAAAGGGATACCCCTTATCCTATGAAAAAGGCTTTGAGCTTACTATTCCCGAAAAAATTTCGGATAAAGTATATGTTGCGGGCGCAAAACTAGAGGACGGCGTGCTTGTAACAAATGGTGGACGAGTTTTGGGCGCAACTGCGGTAGCAGATGACCTTAAAACCGCTATAGATGAGGCTTACAAGCTTGTAAAGGTAATTGGCTTTACAAACAAATATTATAGAAATGACATTGGCGCAAGAGCCCTTAAGGCAGTGGAGGAAAAATAAATGGTATATAGAGTTTATGTTGAAAAGAAAAAGGAACTTGCTAATGAGGCAAAGGCACTTCTTTCGGATGCCAGAAGTCTTTTAGGCATAACTTCGCTTACCGATGTCAGAATTTTCAATAGATATGATGTTGAAAACATAACAGAGGAACTTTTCGAATATGCCAAGAAAACTGTCTTTTCCGAGCCACAACTCGATATTGTTTCTTCGGATATTGATGCATCAAATGCCATAGTTTTCGCGGTAGAGTTTTTGCCCGGTCAGTTTGACCAGAGAGCCGACTCTGCGGCGCAGTGCATTCAGATAATTTCGCAGGGCGAGCGCCCCTTAATTCGTGCCGCAAAGGTTTATGTGCTTTACGGTGAACTTTCGGTAAATGAGGTAAGCGAGATAAAAAAATATGTAATTAACCCTGTTGAATCTCGCGAGGCGGCGCTTTATAAACCCGAAACACTCAAAATGGACTATACAGTTCCCACAGAGGTTAAGGTGCTTGATGGTTTCTGTAATCTTGACCGAGCAGGACTTGAGAATTTTGTTTCCGAGTATGGTCTTGCAATGGATATTGATGATATTGCATTTTGTCAGCAGTACTTTATATCCGAAAAACGCGACCCGACAATTACTGAAATCAGAATGATTGACACCTATTGGTCGGACCATTGCCGACACACAACCTTTTTGACGGTTATTGATTCGGTTAAGTTTGAGGATAAACTTTTGCAGGATGCTTTCGATGAGTACATTTCGGTCAGAAATGAACTTGGCAGAACCAAGCCCATTTGCCTTATGGATCTTGCAACAGTTGCGGTTAAATACCTCAAAACCAACGGAAAACTTAACAAACTCGATGAATCCGAGGAGATAAATGCCTGCACAGTAAAAATTGATGTTGAGGTAGACGGCGTAAAAGAGCCTTGGCTTCTCCTCTTTAAAAATGAAACCCATAATCATCCTACCGAAATTGAGCCTTTCGGCGGCGCGGCAACCTGTATCGGCGGTGCTATCCGAGATCCACTTTCGGGTCGTTCTTATGTATATGGCGCAATGCGCGTAACAGGTGCGGCAGACCCCTTAAAGCCGGTTAGTGAAACCATAAAGGGCAAACTTCCGCAAAGAAAAATCGTTACGACTGCGGCAGCAGGATATTCTTCTTACGGCAATCAGATAGGTCTTGCAACGGGAATCGTTGATGAGATTTATCATGATGGCTATGCCGCAAAGCGAATGGAAATCGGTGCCGTAATTGCGGCAACCCCCGCTGATAATGTACGCCGTGAGACCCCCGCACCGGGCGATGTTGTTGTACTTCTCGGTGGTAGCACAGGTCGTGATGGATGCGGTGGAGCAACCGGCTCATCAAAATCGCATACTTCAAAGTCACTTGAAAGTTGCGGCGCAGAGGTGCAGAAGGGCAACGCCCCTGAGGAGAGAAAACTCCAGCGCCTCTTTAGAAATGGCGATGCCTGTCGTATGATAAAACGCTGTAATGACTTTGGCGCAGGCGGTGTTTCGGTTGCTATTGGTGAACTTGCCGATGGACTTAAGATAGACCTTAATGCAGTTCCCAAAAAATATGAGGGACTCGATGGTACAGAACTTGCAATAAGCGAATCGCAGGAGCGTATGGCGGTTGTTATTGAAGCACATAACCTATCAGCATTTCTTAAACTCGCAGAAAAAGAGAATCTTCAGGCTGTAAAGGTTGCAACCGTTACAGAGGAAAAACGCCTTGTAATGAACTGGAACGGCAAAAATATAGTTGATATAAGCCGAGAATTCCTGAATTCAAATGGCGCAGATAAGCATATTAGTGTTGTAGCATCTGCTCCCGAGAGTTTTGAAAAGGAAATTTCGGGCGGCTTCTCTGAAAATCTTGTAAATCTTGCGGGCGACCTTAATATTTGCTCAAAAAGAGGGCTTTCAGAGCGCTTTGACTCAACTATCGGCGCAGGAACTGTGCTTATGCCTTTCGGCGGTAAAAATCAACTTACCCCCATTCAAAGTATGGTGCAAAAGATTTCGGTTGAAAAGAAACATACCGATGACTGCTCCTTTATGTCATGGGGCTACAATCCTTTTATAACCGAAAAGAGCCAGTACCACGGCGCGTATCTTGCGGTGGTTGAGTCTGTTTCTAAGCTCGTTGCAAGCGGCGCGGAATTTAAGGATGTTTATCTTACCTTCCAGGAGTATTTTGAAAAGCTCGGTAAGGACGAGAAAAGATGGGGTAAACCCCTTTCGGCGCTCCTCGGCGCATTTAAGGCGCAAAAAGACCTTGAAATTGGTTCAATCGGCGGTAAGGATTCCATGAGCGGAAGTTTTGAAAACCTCGATGTTCCGCCTACACTTGTGTCTTTCGCGGTAACAACGGGCAAAACCTACGATGTTGTTTCTCCCGAGTTTAAAAAGGCGGGAAATAAGGTTTTCCTTATCGCTCCCGAGAAGGACCAAAACGGCCTGCCCAAATCCGATAGCCTTAAATCCTGCTTTGCTAAAGTTACCTCGCTTATGCGCGAGGGCAAGGTAGTTTCTGCATATACACTCACCCTCGGCGGTATTGCTGAAGCTATTATGAAAATGTGCTTTGGTAACGGTTTCGGCTTTGATTTTGCCGATGAACTTTCTGTAAAAGAAGTATTCGATTACAACTACGGCGCATTTGTAGTTGAGTCTAATGAGGAAATTTCGGAAGCAAAACTTGTCGGATGCGTAACCGATAAAAATGAGATTTCTTTTGGCGGCGATAGAGTAGACCTTTCAAATCTTCTCTCGGTTTATGAGGATAAACTTGAAGGCGTTTATAGTTGCAATATTCCCGAAACAAAATCGCCTATGGAGAATTTTACCTACTTTGCGGATAATGGAGTTGCACCCGCAATAAAGGTTGCAAGACCTCGCGTGCTCATTCCCGCATTCCCCGGAACAAACTGTGAGTTTGATTCGGCTAAAGCAATTGCAGATGCGGGCGGTGAACCCGAAATCATGGTTATCAAAAACCTTACTTCATCGGCAATCAGAGAAAGTGTTGATGAGTTTGCCGCTAAACTTGAAAACTCTCAAATAGTGTTTATTCCCGGCGGATTTTCGGGTGGCGATGAGCCTGATGGAAGCGGAAAGTTTATAACTGCATTCTTCCGTAATGCCAAAATCAAGGACGGCGTTACAGACCTTTTAGAAAACCGCGATGGACTTATGTGCGGAATTTGTAACGGATTCCAGGCGCTTATAAAACTCGGACTTGTGCCTTACGGCAAAATTATCGACACCGATGAAAATTGTCCGACTCTGACTTACAACACAATCGCCCGTCACCAGTCGCGAATTGTAAGAACAAGAATTGCATCGAATAAGTCTCCCTGGCTCGCTCTTACTCAGCCCGGTGAGATTTACAGTGTACCTATTTCTCACGGCGAGGGAAGATTTTTAGCTAGCGAGGAACTTGTAAGAAGTCTTGCCGCAAACGGTCAAATTGCTACTCAGTACGTTGACTTTAACGGTAATGCAAGCGGTGATGTCCACTTTAATCCTAACGGCTCGGTTTACGCTATCGAGGGAATTACTTCGCCCGACGGTCGCGTATTCGGTAAGATGGGTCATAGCGAAAGAATAGGAAAGGGACTTTACAAAAACGTTTCCGGAGATTATAATATACGTATGTTTGAATCAGCAATACGATATTATAAATAATGGAAGGTGAATAAAATGGGGTATAAATCTGATATAGAGATAGCGCAGGAATGCGCCATGCGCCCTATAACAGAAATTGCGGCCTCTGCAAACATTGACGAAAAATATATAGAGTTACACGGAAAGTATAAGGCTAAAATTGATACGGCACTGCTTTCTGAAACCGATAAAAAGGACGGTAAACTGATTTTAGTTACCGCAATTACACCAACTCCAGCAGGAGAGGGTAAAACTACAACAACAATAGGCCTTGCCGATGGTCTTAAGAGAATCGGCAAAAAGGTCACGGTTGCACTTCGTGAGCCGTCTCTTGGTCCCGTTTTTGGTATTAAGGGCGGCGCCGCAGGCGGTGGATATGCCCAGGTTGTTCCTATGGAGGATATTAACCTGCATTTTACCGGCGATTTTCATGCTATAGGCGCGGCAAATAATCTTTTAGCCGCTTTGCTTGATAATCACATCCAGCAGGGGAATGCGCTTAATATCGATGTGAGAAAAATTACCTGGAAGCGTTGCGTTGATATGAACGATCGCCAACTTCGTTTCATTGTAGATGGAATGGGCGGCAAGGTGAACGGCACACCTCGTGAGGACGGTTTCGATATTACCGTTGCATCTGAGGTTATGGCGGTGCTTTGCCTTTCAAGTTCGATTTCTGACTTAAAAGAGCGCCTTTCCAAAATAATCGTAGGCTACACCTATGATGATAAGCCCGTAACCTGCGGTCAGCTTAAAGCACAGGGCGCAATGGCGGCTCTTTTAAAGGACGCTATTAAACCCAACCTTGTGCAGACTTTGGAAGGTACACCCGCATTTGTTCACGGCGGACCTTTC
>JAZQLL010000041.1:0-9491 GCA_045542675.1 Oscillospiraceae bacterium | reverse complement strand
ATTTGAAACATCAAAAGGAACGCCTATTGTGCTACCATAGGTATTAAGTGCCGATCTGATTGTACAAGGTACATTTTTTTCCTGGAACACACTACTATCGTATACCCAGAATTTTTCGCCATTTTCTTCACGAACAGATACAGCCGCAGAGTTTCCGTTATACTGCTGGCTTGCCTGTTCGTTTTTGTAGGTTCCAACTGCAGGAACCTTCATAGCGTAGGACGCTGTGTCGTTAAGTCCCGATGAATAGTCGTCAGCTGCCATTGCCGAGAAAGGCAGGAAGCTAAGAACCATAGCGAGTGACAAAACGACTGCCAAAAGCCTTTTTTTCATTAAATTTTCCTCCATTTTATTTTTTTGCTTTAAAACGATAAAGCTTAAATAAATTATACTCCTTTAATTTCCAAAATTAAATTGATTTTTTTAACTAATTGTTAACGTTCTCTTTGTGCTTTTTGCACAAAAATTACATAAAAATTGAAAAAATATGTCAAAAAGCTCTGTTTTGGCTCCAAATCTCAATTTTTCCTTCCTATTATATAGGCGTATTTACGCTTCCCCATCCCTCTTGGTTGTTTTAGTTAAACCACAATTTCAGAGACGCCGGCGTAAATATTCATTTTTAGTGAATAAATATTATAAATATTCATTTATTTTTATGAATATTCGTAATTATATGAATAAAATTATATAAATTAGAAAATTTCTGAATAAAAATTCAAAATTGGGGGTTGACAAGTAATTTTTATGTAGTATAATAATGCCTGTATTGATTTTTAGCAAATTTTTTGGAGGCTTTATTATGAAAAAAGAAGACATTAAAAAGGTTGTATTAGCATATTCTGGCGGTCTTGATACCTCTATCATTATCCCCTGGCTTAAGGAAAACTACAACAACTGTGAGGTTATTGCCGTTTCGGGTAACGTAGGTCAAGCAGATGAGCTCGAGGGTCTTGAAGAAAAGGCTATCAAAACAGGCGCATCAAAGCTCTATGTTTTGGACCTTACCGACGAGTATGTTGATGAATACATTATCCCCTGTCTCAAGGCAGGTGCAATCTACGAGGAGTACTTACTCGGAACCAGTCACGCACGTCCCTGCATAGCAAAAGGACTTGTTGACATTGCTTTAAAAGAGGGTGCCGATGCTATCTGTCACGGATGCACAGGTAAAGGAAACGACCAAGTTCGTTTCGAGCTTACTATAAAGCATTTTGCCCCCGGTATGCACATTATTGCTCCCTGGAGAGAGTGGGACATTAAGTCGCGTGAGGAGGAAATTGAGTACGCTGAGGCGCACAACATTCCTCTTAAGATAAACCGCGAAACCAACTATTCAAAGGACAAAAACCTCTGGCATCTTTCCCACGAGGGCATGGATCTTGAGGATCCCGGTAACGAGCCTATGTATGATAAGCCCGGTTTCTTAGAGATGGGTGTTTCTCCCATTATGGCTCCCGACAAGCCGACCTATGTTGAAATCGACTTTGAAAAGGGTGCTCCCGTTGCTCTCAATGGTGAGAAGATGAGCGCTAAGAATATTATCTTAAAACTCAACGAAATCGGCGGTGCAAACGGCATTGGACTTCTCGATATAGTTGAAAACCGTCTTGTAGGCATGAAGAGCCGCGGCGTTTATGAAACTCCCGGTGGTGCTATTCTCTACAAGGCACACAATGTGCTTGAGACCATCTGTCTTGACAAGATGACTGCGCACGAAAAGCAGAGACTTTCCATTACCTTTGCAGAGCTTGTTTACAACGGCCAGTGGTTTACTCCCTTAAGAGAAGCACTTTCGGCGTTTGTTGACAAGACTCAGGAGAGAGTTACCGGTAAGGTTAAACTTAAGCTTTACAAGGGCAATATGATAAATGCAGGAGTTTGGAGTCCCTATTCGCTTTACAGCGAGGATCTGGCTTCCTTCGGTGAGAGCGATTACGACCAAAAGGATTCTGCAGGATTTATCAACCTTTATGGTCTTCCCATTAAGGTTCAAGCTATTCTTGACGGCAAGAAATAATTAGGAGTTGTAAAAATGGCAAAAATGTGGGCAGGAAGAACTGATGGTGCGACAAGTAAGCTCGCCGATGATTTTAATTCTTCCATTCACTTTGACAGCAAAATGTATAAACAAGACATAAAGGGCAGTATGGCGCACGCCGCCATGCTGTCCTTTAAAGGCATTATAAGTCCGGATGACGCCGATGCTTTAATTGCGGGTCTTGAGCGTATTTTAACCGATTTAGAAAGCGGCGCGCTCGAGTTTGATATGTCCTGCGAGGATATTCATATGTTTGTTGAGCAGGAACTTACCGCGCGCATTGGTGATGTCGGCAAAAAACTTCATACCGCAAGAAGTAGAAATGATCAGGTGGCACTCGATCTTAGAATGTATCTTAGAGACAAGTGCGATATTATAGAGGGTCTTATTCGCGAACTTACTGGAGAAGTCGTTAAAAAAGCCGAGCAGTACAAGGCATCTATTATGCCCGGGTATACCCATCTTCAGAGAGCGCAACCTATTACCTTCGGGCATCATCTGATGGCTTACGCCATGATGCTTCTTCGTGATTTAGACAGGATTGAAAACTGCAAAGACAGGATGAATATCTCCCCTATCGGTTGTTGTGCCCTTGCAGGAACGACCTATGACACCGACAGATACTTTGAGGCAGAGAAATTAGGGTTTAAAGGTATATGCCTTAACAGTCTCGATGGAGTTTCGGACAGAGATTTTTGTGCAGAAATGCTCTCTGTTTTAAGCATTTTAATGATGCACCTTTCCCGTTTTTCAGAAGAGATTATTCTCTGGTCAAGCTGGGAGTTTAAATTCATTGAATTATCCGATTCTTACACCACCGGCTCTTCCATTATGCCGCAGAAAAAGAATCCCGATATGGCGGAGCTTGTCAGAGGTAAAACCGGCAGGGTTTACGGCGATCTTATGGCACTACTGACTACCCTCAAGGGACTTCCCCTTGCATACAACAAGGATATGCAGGAAGACAAAGAAAGCATCTTTGACGCCTGCGAAACTGTGGAAATGTGCTTATCGGTATTTTCGGGTATGATTTCTACTATGACTGCGCGCGAGGATAATATGAAAAAGGCGGCGCAAACGGGATTTATCAATGCTACCGACCTTGCGGATTATCTCGTTAAGAAGGGACTTCCCTTCAGAAGCGCTTACAAAATTTCGGGACAGCTTGTTGCAAAGTGCATAGCCGAAAACAAGATTCTCGAGACCTTAAGTTTAGAGGAATACAGAGAGTTCTCCGAGCTTTTTGAGAGCGATGTTTACAATGAGATTTCGCTTGAAACCTGCGTTTCAAAGCGTATCAGCGAGGGCGGAACCTCGGTGAGTTCGGTTGAAAAGCAGATAGCATATGTCAAAGAACAGCTAAAGTAAATATAACAAGTGTAAAGCGGATGACCTTTACGGTCATCCGCTTTTATTTTGAATGTTTTTTCGAAACGGATTAATCCGTTCCCTACATTTATGGGTTTATATGCCCTTCATTGTGAGGGAGATGCGCTGTTTATTAAGGTCAACCGAGAGGATTTTTACATCGACGACATCGCCGACCTTTAACACCTCTGACGGATGCTTTATAAATTTATTGCAAATCTGAGAAATGTGAACGAGTCCATCCTGATGCACGCCAATATCAACAAATGCGCCGAAATCGATTACATTTCGAACAGTTCCCTTTAAAACCATCCCCTCTTTTAAGTCCTTCATATCAAGAACATCGGTGCGAAGCATCGGGGGAGGAAGTTCGTCACGAACATCACGGCCGGGACGGGCTAATTCACGAAGAATGTCATTGAGGGTAGGAACGCCGATATTAAGGGCGTTTGCAAGTTCTGTGATGCCCTCTTGGTTAGCTTTTTTAACAAGTTCTTCGCCACAACCTGCAATCTGCGCCTTTTTATAGCCGAAATGCGCTAAAAGTTCTTTTGCGGCAGCATAAGATTCGGGGTGCACGGCCGTATTATCAAGCGGCTCAGAGCTCTCGGGAACTCGAAGGAATCCTGCACACTGCTCGTAAGCCTTAGGTCCGAGTTTTGCAACCTTTTTAAGTTCACTTCTCGACTTAAATGCGCCGTTTTCCTCTCTATATTTTACAATGTTATTACAAACTGTACCCGAAAGGCCCGAAATACGAGAGAGAAGTGCGGGAGATGCGGTGTTAAGGTCGGCACCTACTGTATTTACGCAGTCTTCTACCACGCCGTCAAGCGCTTCGGCAAGTCTTTTAGGCGGCATATCATGTTGATACTGACCGACGCCGATTGCCTTGGGGTCGATTTTAACAAGCTCTGCAAGGGGGTCCTGAAGTCTTCTTGCAATGGAAACTGCGCTACGAAGGGTAAGGTCAAAATCGGGGAGTTCGGTTGCGGCAAGTTTAGATGCCGAATAAACCGACGCGCCTGCCTCACTTACCACCATATAGGCGACCTTATCGTCAATTTCGCCGATAGTCTGGGCAGTAAACATTTCGGTTTCTTTCGATGCTGTACCGTTTCCGATGGCGATAATCTCAACCTTATGTTTCTTTATCATGGATTTCAAAACTGCCTTGGACTTCTCTATCTGCGCATCAGAATGTGTGGGATAGATTACCGAGGTATCAAGCACCTTACCCGTCTCATCAACTACTGCAAGTTTACAACCTGTTCTATAACCGGGGTCAAGACCTATGGCAATCTTATTCTTTACGGGAGGTTGCATAAGAAGTTGATGCAGGTTAGTGCCGAAAAGCTTAATTGCCTGCTCAGCGGCGTTTGCGGTAAGTTCATTTCTTACCTCACGCTCGATTGAGGGGAAAATAAGTCTACTATACGAATCTGCACCAGCCTCTTTTACTGCGCTGGAGCAAGGGTTGTTGCCTTTTACAACAAGTTTATCGATAACCGAAAGCATTTTTTCATCATCACAAACTACCGAGACCTTTAAAAATCCTTCCTTCTCACCTCTATCAATGGCAAGAACTCTATGCCCCGCAATCTTGGAAACCGCCTCGGAAAACTCGTAATACATTTCATAAACGCTCTCGTTTTCCTCTTTTGCGGCGGTGGATTTTACGATACCGCCAATCATTGTGAGGTTTCTGATTCTTTTTCTTATCTCGGCGTTATCCGAAATATCCTCGGCAATGATATCAAGCGCGCCCTGCAGAGCCTCTTCGGCGGTAGCAACGCCTTTTTCCTCGTCGATATACTTCTCCGCCTCGATTATGGGGATGAGTTTATCGTCATCCTGGGCAAAAATAGTTTGCGCAAGGGGCTCAAGCCCCTTTTCCTTTGCAACCGATGCTCTGGTTTTTCTTTTGGGGCGGAAGGGTCTATAAATATCATCAATTTCAGAGAGAGTTTTAGCATTATCAAGTGCTAAGGAAATCTCTTCAGTAAGCTTTTCCTGAGCTAAAATAAGCCCTCTTACCTCTTCCCTTCTCTCGTCAAGCGAACGTAAATAGGAAAGGCGCTCGGAAATCTCGCGGATGAGCTGGTCATCCATCGAGCCGTGCATTTCCTTTCTGTATCGCGCGATAAAGGGAATTGTATTACCCTCATCGAGCAAATTTATAATATTTTGGATATGCTGCGCCGAGGCGGAAAACTGCTCGGCTAGTTTTTGTGCGTAGTCCATTTGTACTTCTCACTTTCGGTAAAAAATTCTTTTACTATTATATCACATATATTTCTAATTTTCCAGTATAATTTTAAATCCCCCGCCCAAACAGGTGGGGGGATTTTGATATTATTTTTTATACGGATTAATTTTAAGCTGACTAAGTTCTTCACAAGCCTTCTGAAGCGCTTTTCGTAGCGGTCTCCCGCTTAACTAAACTTTAACAAACCCACTGTGCAAGGGCAATAAATGTTCGTTCATTATATATGTATTTTTTCTCATTTTTAAATAAAACTTGTAATTTATCATATTTTGTAGTATAATATACCCACCATACCAAAAGGAGAAATTTTATGGCAAGAAAAGACGGAAAAAGATTCAAGGGTACGGACATGATGTACACCATCGTGCCTTATATTATGGATAAACGTTGCGATGCTTGTAATAGCATAACAGTTTATATGCCTTACGAACCTATGCACGAGTACATAATCAAGAAAAGAGCTGAGGGTGTAAAACTCAGTCACTTAGCGCTCGTAATTGCGGCGTATGTAAGAACTGCGGCAAAATATCCCGCTATCAACCGATTTGTTGTTAACAGGAAAATCTACTCGAGAAACGAGCTTATCGTCGCGATGGTAGTTCAGCGCTCAGTTGGCGCTGAGAGCACTATGGGTAAACTTAGTTTTAACCTTACCGATACCGTTTTTGATGTTAATGACAAGATAAACAAATACATTGAGGACAACCGCCAGGAAGACAGCAACAAGACCGATGCGCTGATGCGTAAACTTATGAAGTTTGCTTTCCTCTTAGGACCCGTTGTTGGAATTCTTAAGTGGGGTGACAAGCACGGACTTCTGCCAAAGGCAATTTTAGCCGCCTCACCTTTCCACGCTTCGATGGTTATTTCAAACCTCGCTAGCATCAGAACAAACCATATCTTCCATCACATTTACGATTTCGGAACTGTCGGTCAGATTATTACCATCGGTAACAGTGAAAACCGCCCAGTGTACAAGGATGATGAGATAAAGTTACAGAAAACCATGCCTCTCGGCGTTGTTTGCGATGAACGTATCGCATCGGGTGGATACTATGCAAGATGCTTCCACGAAATGGAAAAACTCCTTAAAAATCCCGAACTTATGGAAGTGCCTCCCGAAGTTGTCAACACCGATTTCTAAAATCTGCCCCAAGCTCGCTTGGGGCTTTTTAGTTTTAAATTTCACTTAAGATTTGCCTATTTTGTTGAAATTTCAAACAAAATGTGGTAAAATTAAAAAAGTTAATACTCAATATGATATTTATTAACATATTTGCATTAATATAATATCATCATTCTCTGAAGGAGTATTGACTTATGAAAAAGAAACTCAATTTTTCCAAGGTTTTGTATTTTATTGTATTAACGAGTTTTGCCGTTCCCGTAATTTTTCTAATCGTTAAAATATCGCTTATGGGCGCGGGAATTTGGCAAGATGCCAGACCCGTTTCCGACTACGTACTAATGCTGCTTGAGTGTATTTTGGGAATTGTAGTCATTCATATTCCCTCTCTGCTTGAAAAAAAGTTCAGATTTGAAATCCCGAGTACCTTATACATTATGTACCTCATTTTTCTTTACTGCGCGATAACTCTCGGTGAGGTACGCAATTTTTATTACAGGGTGCCACATTGGGATACCATTCTGCACACATTCAGCGGCTTAATGTCGGGTTCATTTGGATTTATGGTCGTTGATATTTTAAATCGCGACAAACATACATCAATAAATCTTTCTCCCCTCTTCGTTTCTATTTTCGCATTTTGTTTTTCGGTTTCAATCGGAGCGCTCTGGGAGATTTATGAATTTTCATTCGACTCAATTTTGGGACTTAATATGCAAAAATTCCGTTTGGAAGACGGAACACAGCTTATAGGAAAAGCCGCCTTAAGCGACACCATGAAGGATATAATTGTTGACACTTTGGGCGCGCTTGCAGCCTCGATTGCGGGATTTCTGTCATTAAAAATACAGAGCCGCAAAGCCAAAGACAAACTTACGTAAGGAGACTTACACAGTGAGAATTTTGATTCTATCGTGCAGCACAGGTCAAGGACATAATACTGCCGCAAAAGCCGTTAAAGAGGCTTTTGAAAGAAACGGTGACACATGTGAAATGAAAAGTGCGCTTATGTTTCTTTCTCAGGTTGCAGACGATGTTATTTGTGACGGTCACGTTTTTTTATACAAAAGACTTCCCAAACTTTTTGGCGTAGGATACAGATTTGAGGAGCGCCATTCGCCTAAATTTATCTGCAATCAACTGCGGCGCGGTGTTGGAAAGCTCGAAAAATACCTGAGCGAAAACAGTTTTGATGCTATTGTTTGTACCCATGTTTTTGGTTCAATTTTGGTAAATGAACTTAAAAAGAAAACGGGAGTGAATTATCCCGTCGCGCTGATCGGCACAGATTATACCTGCCATCCCGGAACTATCGAATCCAATGCAGACATGAACTTTATTGCCCATCCTTTGGTCGCGAAAGAATACTTAAATGTTGGCATTCCTTCGGAAAATATTTATGCAGGCGGAATTCCCGTTTCTTCTAATTTTATAACCCCGGGAGTAAAGCGTGAGGCGCGAAATATGCTTGGTTTGCCACAGGATAAGAAGATTGTACTGCTATCCTGCGGAAGTATGGGTTGCGGCCCGCTGATAAAATTGTCGCATCTGCTATCACGCAGACTTCATGATGAAGCAATTATCGTTGTCGCTTGCGGAAACAATAATGCCCTTTTTGAGACTCTTTCGCAGTCTGACTGCCACAATATTTTCCCCATTCCATTCACAAAAAATCTTCATATTTACCTCGACGCAGCCGACCTGTATCTTACAAAGGCGGGTGGACTGAGTACAACCGAAGCCATATACAAGGAAACTCCTATTGTTTACATAAATGCTGTGCCCGGATGTGAAACTCGAAACATCGATTTCATGACCGAAAATGGCTACGCCGCGGCCGCGTTCTCGCCAGAGGAAGCAGTAAACCGAGTTGTGTTCGCGTTAAATCATCCTCAGTCGGTAAAAAAAGGTATTAAATCGTGTAAAAACGCCCTTTCTCCCGACCCTGCACAGTTCGTGCGTGATACAGTTTTTGAATATGTAAGCAAAAATAAGAAGTAAACTTTTTAAGGTGTTTTATAAGACAAACCGCATAATAAAGCCAAAAAACACTGACAAGGCAAAAGCCTTGTCAGTGTTTTTAAATAAAATTACTGTATTTTTCAAAGTTTAATTAAAAAAAGGTTGACCTTTTACTCTGTTTTTGATATAATACAATTCGCACCTGTAGGTGTAACAATAATGCAGACGTATCGAAGTGGTCATAACGGGGCTGACTCGAAAGGTAGCCGCCCTCGTCACTCACGAGAACGCAAAAGCTCGTTTTTCCTCCGTTTATCTCGCAAATGCTTCATTTTTCTTGAATTTTGGATGAGAGCATTTTAACATCGGCCTTGCAAAAACCGTGCAAAATTCAAAACTAAGTTAATACGGAGACGTATCGAAGTGGTCATAACGGGGCTGACTCGAAACATAGTCGGGTCTGTCACGCACTTTTCTCCGTAAACCCTTTATTTATCGAGGTTTTCGGGACTTCGGTTTGTACTTTCGGAATTCTGCATCTCGCAGTTTTCTCGCAATTTGGTATCAAGGCTTTGCCTTTACAATTTTATATGGAGACGTATCGAAGTGGTCATAACGGGGCTGACTCGAAATCAGTTAGGGAGCAATCCCCCGCGAGTTCGAATCTCGCCGTCTCCGCCAAGGACTCCTTGAAGGTTTTATCCTTCAAGGAGTTTTCTCTTTTT
>JAZQLL010000040.1:0-4313 GCA_045542675.1 Oscillospiraceae bacterium | reverse complement strand
AACAATGCTTTATAGACTTGTTCCCACCCTTATTGAAAAGGGATATGTCTATATCGCTGAATCTCCGCTCTTCGAGATTAATACTAAGGACAAGACCTACTTTGCATACAACGAGGCGGAAAAGGCCGATATATTAAAGCGACTTGAGGGTCAGAAATTCACCATTCAGCGCTCAAAGGGACTCGGTGAAAACGAAGCCGAGATGATGTGGATGACCACTATGAATCCCGAAACCCGCCGTCTTATAAAGGTTATGCCCACCGATGTTATAAAAACTGCAGAGGTATTTGACCTGCTTTTAGGTGATAATCTGGAGGGCAGAAAAGAATTTATAGCTACAAACGGCGGAGATTATCTAGACCTCGCCGATATATCTTAAGGAAAGGAGCAGAACTTGTGGCAAGAGCAAAGAAACAGCCCGAGGTCAAGAAAAAAGGCCTCGATATAAATGCCGAAATTGCGGGCGCAGGAACAGTTTTAGAGCAGGCTATAACCGAAACTTTGGAAACTAACTATATGCCTTACGCTATGAGCGTTATAGTTTCGCGTGCCATCCCCGAGATTGATGGACTTAAGCCCTCGCATAGAAAACTGCTCTTTTCAATGTATAAATCAGGGCTTTTAACAGGCGATAGGAAAAAGAGCGCCAGTATCGTAGGCGACGCCATGAAATTAAACCCCCATGGTGATGCCGCAATTTACGATACAATGGTGCGCCTTGCGCGCGGCAATGAGGCGCTTTTACACCCTTATGTTGATTCGAAGGGTAACTTTGGTAAAATCTATTCTAAAAATATGGCTTATGCTGCTGCCCGTTATACCGAGGCAAAACTCGAGCCTATCTGTAAGGAATTCTTTGCCGATATTGATAAGGATACAGTAGATTTCGTACCTAACTATGACAATACAATGATGGAGCCTACGCTCCTTCCAACCTCGTATCCTAACATTTTGACTAATGTTAACCTCGGTATTGCGGTTGGTATGGCAAGTTCTATTTGTTCGTTTAACTTAGCGGAAATTTGTACAACCACTATCGAACTTATGAAAAACCCCGCGCACGATATAATGTCAACCCTTAAAGCCCCCGATTTCCCCGGCGGCGGTTACATTATATATAACGCGCAGGAACTTGAAAAGATTTATAGTACCGGCCGCGGCTCTGTAAAGGTAAGAGCTAAGTACGCCTACGATAAATCGCAAAACTGCATTGATATAACCGAAATCCCTTATACAACAACCATCGAGGCAATTATTGATAAGGTTATAGAGCTTGTAAAGGGCGGAAAGGTGCGCGAGATTTCCGATATACGTGATGAAAGTGACCTCGGCGGACTTAAGATTACCATCGACCTAAAGCGCGGCACCGACCCCGATAAGCTCATGCAGAAACTTTTTAAAATGACTCCTCTTGAGGATAACTTCCCCTGTAACTTTAATATCCTCATCGGTACAACTCCTAAGGTTATGGGAGTTGGTGAGATACTCACCGAGTGGACTGCATTCAGACGAGAGTGTGTACGCCGCAGAACATATTTCCAGCTCACAAATCTTAAAGAAAAACTTCACCTCTTGCGAGGACTTGAGGCGATACTTCTTGATATTGATAAGGCTATCCGCATCGTAAGGGAAACCGAAGAGGAGCAGATGGTTGTTCCTAACCTTATGATTGGCTTTGGAATTGACGAAACTCAGGCAGAATATGTTGCCGAGATTAAACTTCGCAATCTCAATAGGGAATATATCATAAAGAAAACCGATGAGATTTCAAGACTTCAGGAAGAGGTATTTGATTTAGAGGATATCTTAAATTCTAAACGCCGAATTGATAAGATAATCATTGCCGAACTTGAAAATGTAATCAAGAAATATGGTAAAGAGAGAAAGAGTGTTATTGAATATAACGCTACCGAGTATGTTCCCGAGGTTGAAAAGGTGCCCGATTACCCCGTAAACCTCTTCTTTACCAAGGATGGATATTTCAAGAAAATTACTCCTCAGTCGCTTAGAATGAGCAGTGAACAGAAACTCAAGACCGACGATGAGATAATCCTCAGCCTTGAAACCACCAACTCCATCGACCTTATATTCTTCACCGATAAGTTCCAGGCATATAAGGCAAAGGCGAGCGATTTTGAGGACCATAAGGCTAGCATCCTCGGCGAATATATCCCCGCAAAACTTTCAATGGATGCCGAAGAAAAGGCAATCTTTATGGTTGCCACAACCGATTATAAGGGACATATCATTATGTTCTTCGAAAACGGTAAGGCGGCAAAGGTGCCTCTCTCGGCATTTGAAACCAAGTCAAACCGCAAAAAACTCACCTCGGCTTATAGCGATAAATCGCCTCTTGTTGCAATGTTCAGTAGCACCGAGGATAGACAGTATGTACTAAAGAGCACCGCGAGCAGATACCTTATCGTGCATAGCGGCGCGGTGGCACTCAAAACTTCGCGTAGCACTCAGGGCGTTGCGGCTATGACGCTTAAGAAAAATCATAGACTTGAATCTGTTTGTGTTTATGAGGATGGAATGTTCGCAAGCGCAAACCGCTATAAGACTAAAAATATCCCCGCAACAGGTGCAGTTTTAGCCGCGGCAGATGCGGGTGAACAACTCAGTTTCTAAAAAATAATAGCGTACCCATTGATTTTGAGAATTTTAAGAGGTATAATGTTAAGGTAAATTTATCCAAGGAGGCAGCAAAATGTTAGTATCAGCAAAAGAAATGCTTGTTAAAGCAAAAGAGGGCAAATATGCCGTAGGTCAGTTTAATATCAATAACCTTGAGTGGACAAAGGCTATCCTTTTAACAGCTCAGGAACTTAATTCTCCCGTTATTCTCGGCGTTTCCGAGGGTGCAGGAAAATATATGTGCGGCTATAAAACAGTTGTCGGTATGGTAAAGGGTATGATCGAGGAACTGGGTATCACCGTTCCCGTAGCACTTCACCTTGACCACGGCAGTTATGAAGGCGCAAAGAAATGCATCGAGGCAGGCTTCTCGTCGGTGATGTTCGATGGTTCTCATTATCCCATCGAGGAAAATATTGAGAAAACCCGCGAACTCGTTGACACCTGTAATAAACTCGGTCTCTCTCTTGAGGCAGAGGTTGGCTCCATCGGCGGCGAGGAAGACGGTGTTATCGGTGCAGGCGAAAATGCCGACCCCAATGAGTGCAAGATGATTGCCGACCTCGGCGTAACAATGCTTGCCGCAGGTATCGGTAATATTCACGGTAAATATCCTGAAAACTGGGCAGGTCTTAATTTTGAGACTCTTGCCGAGATTCAGAAGAAGACCGGCACAATGCCCTTAGTTCTTCACGGCGGAACAGGTATCCCCGCTGATATGATTAAGAAGGCAATCTCTCTCGGCGTTTCAAAGATAAATGTTAATACCGAGTGTCAGCTTTCCTTCGCTGCTGCAACCCGTAAGTATGTAGAAGAGGGTAAAGACCTTGTAGGTAAGGGATTTGACCCCAGAAAACTTCTCGCTCCCGGCTTTGAGGCTATCAAAGAGACGGTAAAAGAGAAGATGGAACTGTTCGGTTCTGTAAATAAAGCATAAGTTTTGTGCAAAAAAATAAAGGCGCCCTACAGGGCGCCTTTTTTATTATTCGGGACTATACGCATTTTGAAGTGCGTTGTGTCTATTAGCATTATCACAAAGAGGACATCTTACATATCCATTAGGATACCATACGCGATAACCCAAGTCAGAACGCTGATAAGCAAATCTTGTTCCGCAGTGCTCACAGGACACAGTGAAGAAAGGATTTATAGGGTTTATTTGGCGTATGGTTTCGGGATTATGTTGAGGTGTTGTTCTCCTCGCTTTTGAAGCTCCCTTTATTCCAAAAATCAGCAGAAGCAATGACCCAGGAGTAAGAGCTAGAAACGCCGGTAATAAAGAAAGTATTGTTGCAAGAGGAGAAGCAAAACTATTATATGTAGGGTCGGAATCGGGTGACGCTAAATTCACGATGATAGCCATAAATACAAACATTAACATAAAACCAGCAAGTATTGACCCGAAAACTATTTTAACAATAGCAGAAGCAGGAACAGGTTTAACAATTTCTTTTCCGTATACATATCTCATACTAGTTCACCTCAGTAAATTATATCTTGATTATTGATTGACTTCAATATTCATTTCTTGCATCTTGTTTTTTATAACAGTGTAAGCCTCGTCGGCGTTCTTAATTTCTAAAACCGCCGACTCGAATGGGCATACCCCGTCGCCCTTGCGGTTAATAATGTGTGGCACGAGAGTTTCAAACTCAAAACAGATGCCGTGCTGCTCG
>JAZQLL010000039.1:0-23875 GCA_045542675.1 Oscillospiraceae bacterium | reverse complement strand
GGCAGACCGCTCCAGTACATTTTGGGTAAATGGGAGTTTTCGGGCAGAGAGTACAGTGTAGGAGAGGGAGTTTTAATTCCGAGAGAGGACACCGTTGCAGTAATTGAACTTGCCAAAACATTAGTGGGTGGCAAAAAAGATGTAACTTTTGCAGACCTCGGTAGCGGAAGCGGTATCATTGCGGTAACACTCGCGCTTGATTTAGATGCGAGCGGTTACGCTATAGAGAAATCCCAGGCGGCATACAGTTTTCTTTGCGAAAATGTCAAGATGGCAGATGGCAGAGTAACCGCCATAAATGGCGATATGTTTGAAATTTTGAATAAATTGCCACAACTTGATTTGGTGGTTTCCAATCCGCCTTATATAGCGGCAGATGAAATGAAAACTCTGTCAAAATGGGTTTTAAATGAGCCGCACGAGGCACTTTTTGCAGAAGAAAACGGTCTCATCTTCTACCGCCGAATCGCCAAAGAGTATTATAATAAACTTAAAAAAGGCGGCGCCATTGCCTTTGAGGTGGGGTACACCCAAGCAGACGCCGTCATAGAAATTCTAAAAGCCGAAGGCTACGCGGATATTAGCGAAAAAACCGACCTGTCGGGCCATAGACGAGCCGTCGGCGGCATAAAAAAGTAAATAATTAGATGTATATAAAGGGAGGAAATTAAAATGGCAAAGGCATCAATCGCAAAACAGGTTGAGGATAATAAGAGCAGTAGCTTTGATAAGCAGAAGGCTCTTCAGCTTGCCCTCACAAATATTGAAAAGAAATACGGACAGGGCGCCGTTATGCGCTTAGGTCAAAGAGCCGCAATGAATGTCGAGGCTATTTCAACAGGCTCGCTTTCTCTTGATATTGCGCTCGGTATAGGCGGTGTTCCCAGAGGACGAATCGTAGAAATTTTTGGACCTGAAAGTTCGGGTAAAACAACGGTTGCTCTGCACATTTCGGCAGAGGCACAGAAGAATGACGGCATTGTAGCCTTCATCGATGTTGAGCATGCGCTCGACCCCGTTTACGCCTCAAATCTCGGCGTAGATGTTGATTCGCTTTTAGTTTCCCAGCCCGATTCGGGCGAGCAGGCACTCGAGATTGCCGAAATGCTCATCCGCTCAGGCTCGGTTGACGTTGTAGTTATCGACTCGGTTGCCGCAATGTCCACTAAGGCGGAAATCGAGGGTGAAATGGGCGATAGTCACGTAGGTCAGCAGGCAAGACTTATGAGCCAGGCGCTTAGAAAACTTACCCCGCTCGTTTCCCGTTCCAATACCGTTGTTATATTCATTAACCAACTTCGCGAAAAGGTCGGCGTTATGTACGGCAACCCCGAAACAACCCCCGGCGGTCGCGCGCTTAAGTACTACGCATCTGTGCGCCTTGATGTAAGAAAGGTTGATACCATTAAGTCGGGTAGCGAGAATATCGGTAACCACGTTCGTTGTAAGGTTGTTAAGAATAAGGTGGCTCCCCCGTTCAAAGAGGCTTACTTTGATATTATTTACGGCAAGGGCATCAGTGCTCTCGGCGAGATTGTAGACCTTGCGGTTGAGCGCGACATCATAAAGAAGAGCGGCGCATGGTTTAGTTACGGCACAGAGCGTCTTGCTCAGGGTAGAGATAATGTTAAAAATCTTTTGGAAGAGCGCCCCGAACTTCTCAGTGAGATAACCGAGAAGGTTCGCGCCGCCATGAAAGAAGAAAACGAGGCGGGCGCAAAGAAACCCGCAGTTAAAAAAGCGGCGCCCTCGGTAAGCGGCTCTATCGACGCCGAGGTTGATGACGAAGAATAATGAATGTGGATAAAAATTTAGATTCTGTTTCCGATAAAAAACTTGTCCACCGCGCAAGAGAAAGACTTTTGTATTGTCTTGACCGTCGGCTTCACAGCGAAAAGGAATTGAGGGATAAGCTTTTCGGAAAATATCCGCCGCATATTATAGACACGGCAATTTCCGAAATAGCCGACCTCGGCCTTGTAGATGACTTAAAGTTTGCAAGAGCTTTTGCAGAGCATAGAAAAAATGTTCAGAAAAAGGGACCATATAAGGTTCGGCAGGAACTTTTTGCAAAGGGAGTCTGCCGCGAGTTTGTGGATATAGCGGTGGAAGAGGTTTTTTCGGATGAAGATGATGAGGTTTTATCGGCTTTGCTCGTTGCCGAGAAATACAGAGACTGCCTCGGGGATATAAAGGGGCGTCAGAGGTGCTACAATGCGCTTATAAGAAAGGGCTTTAGTTTTGATGTTTCCAAAAAGGCGATGCAAAAACTATGCGACCTTTTAAACGAGCAGGATTATTGAAAGGAAAAATAAAATGGCTACAACTGTTGGAATGATTAGTCTCGGGTGTCCCAAAAATCAGGTGGATGCCGAGATAATGCTCGCCGCCCTTAAAAAAGAAGGGTTTGAACTTGTGGGCGATGCCGCACTCGCCGAGGTGGTAATTATAAACACCTGCGGGTTTATCGAGTCGGCAAAAAATGAATCTATTGAGCAGATTCTCGAGATGGGACTGCTTAAAAAAGAAGGAAGAATCAAAAAAATAGTTGTAACGGGCTGCCTCTCCGAGCGCTACAGAGATGAACTCGCGCGCGAGATTCCCGAGGCGGACATTGTTCTCGGTATCGGCAGTAACGACCGCCTGCCCGCTCTTATAAGAGAGAGCCTTTCGGAGAATAAAAAAATTGAGAGTTACGGTGATAAAACCTGCCTTACTCTCGAGGGTGACAGGGTGCTTACTACTCTGCCGTTTTATGCCTATCTTAAGATTGCAGAAGGTTGCGACAACCGTTGTACCTACTGCGCAATCCCCGATATTCGCGGAAGATTTCGAAGCCGCGAAATGAGCAGTATCATTTCTGAGGCAAAAAGTCTAGCGGCGGCAGGAGTAGAGGAACTTGTTGTCGTAGCTCAGGATACAACCCGATATGGACTTGACCTTTACGGTAAACCTTGTTTAAGTGAACTTCTTACAGAACTAAATAAAATTGAGGGTATAAGATGGATAAGGGTGCTCTACGCTTACCCCGAAATGATAAATGATGAACTTATCGAAACTATTGCAAATTGCGACAAGGTTGTAAAATACATAGACCTTCCCATTCAGCACTCAAACCGCGAGGTACTGCGCCGCATGAACAGGCGCGGCGATAGTGAAAGTCTGCTTGCATTAGTAAAGAAACTCAGAGATAAAATTCCCGACATTGTGCTTCGCACAACCCTTATAACAGGTTTCCCCGGGGAAACGCAGGAGCAATTTCTGGAGCTTTGTGAGTTTCTCAAAGAAGCGAAGTTTGAGCGTGTCGGATGCTTTGCATATTCGAGGGAAGAGGGCACACCCGCGGCAAACTTCACCGACCAGATAGATACAGAGATAGCGCAGGAGCGCGCCGACATTATAATGCGCTCGCAGCAGAGAATTGTCGATGAATTCAATGAAAAGAAGGTCGGACAAACGCTTACTGTTGCGGTCGAGGGATTTGATAGGTGGGGCGAGTGCTATTTTGGCAGAAGCCGATATGATGCCCCCGATATTGATGGAAAAATCTTTTTCTCTAGCGAAAAGCCGCTTACAATCGGCGACTTTGTAGAGGTCGAGATAACACAGGCGTTGGACTATGACCTTATGGGCATCGCCACAAACTGATTGGAGGAAAAATTATGAATACCCCTAATAAACTAACAGTTTTTCGCGCGGTAATGGTGCCCGTGTTTCTGGCGGTGCTTTTAATTCCCCAGATTCCCTGCCGTTTTCTCCTTGCGGGACTCGTTTTCGGCGGACTTTCGCTTACGGATATGATAGACGGCAAAATGGCGAGAAAACACAATCTCGTTACAAATTTCGGCAAGTTTTTAGACCCTCTTGCCGATAAAATACTGGTTGTCAGTGCCCTCGTTGGAATGACCGTAATAAAAACTGATACCATAGCAGAACTTTTGTTCTGGCTTATCGGCATAATCATAATTTTAGCGCGCGAATTTATGGTTTCGGCGCTAAGACTTATTTGTGTTGAAGAGGGAAATGTAATCGCCGCAAACATCTGGGGTAAGGTAAAAACCGTAACTCAAATGACCGCGATACTCGTGATTTTAGCGCTCGAGCAGGTGCTTTCCTGGTTCCCTTCCATTCCGAGAGAATTTTCCGTAATCGGAGATGTTTTCTTCGGCGTTTGCGTTGTATCAACAGTTGTGTCGGGTATAATTTACCTTAAACAAAATGCATCCTCAATAAGCCAGATGTAAAGGAATAAGAGTATGTTTTCTTGTATAAAAAGTTTTGGACTTACCGGCGTAAATTCATTTGAAGTTTCGGTTGAAACCGACCTTTCAAACGGTATGCCTGCGTTTGAGATAGTAGGTCTGCCCGATGCCGCGGTAAAAGAATCGCGCGATAGGGTAAGAGCCGCCATTAAAAATTGCGGCTACACCTTTCCTGTTGGCAGAATAACTGTAAACCTGGCGCCTGCCGATGTTAAAAAGGTGGGACCGGTTTATGACCTTGCTATAATTCTCGGCATTTTAGAGGGCTCTGGGCAGGTACCCAAAATTGCCTCAAAAACCGCGTTTGTGGGCGAACTGTCATTAAAAGGTGACATTAGAGGGGTAAACGGCGTTCTTTCCATGACCCTTTGCGCTAGAGATTTGGGTTTTGAGAGCATATTTGTGCCATACCAAAACCGCTTTGAAGCAGGTGTTGTGCAGGGTATAGATGTCCTGCCAGTACAGAGTGTTAAAAATGTTATTGACCACCTTTTTGGTGATGAAAAAATACAGCCATACATAAGCGAAGTCAAGCCGCAAAATAGTGAGCACACTGCGGATTTTTGTGATGTAAGAGGGCAGTACGCCGCCAAGCGCGCTTTAGAGATAGCCGCCGCCGGCGGACATAACATTCTGCTCATAGGACCTCCCGGCTCGGGCAAAAGTATGCTTGCCAAAAGGCTCCCGTCAATCCTCCCTGATATGACCTTCGAGGAGTCGGTTCGGACAACCGAAATTCACTCTATAGCCGGCACACTGCCGCCCGATGTTTCGCTTATTACAAATCGCCCTTTCCGCTCGCCGCATCATACAGTTTCGCCTTTTGGATTGTCGGGCGGCGGAATGTATCCGCGCCCGGGAGAAATCTCGCTGGCGCACAATGGCGTGCTTTTCCTAGACGAACTTCCCGAGTTTAACCCAAAGGCGCTCGAGATTTTAAGGCAACCTTTAGAGGACGGCAAAGTCACTGTTTCAAGAGTTGCAGGAACGGTTACATTCCCCAGCACCTTTATGACAGTCGCGGCAATGAATCCTTGCAAGTGCGGCTATAAGGGACATCCCACAAAGCCCTGTACCTGCTCGCCTTTTGCGGCATCAAGGTACATTTCCAAGGTGAGCGGACCGCTTCTTGATAGATTTGATATGCATATAGAGGTCAGTCCCGTTGAGTTTAGTGAACTGAGTTCAAATAAAAAGGCGGAATCTTCCGCCGAGATACAAAAGCGTGTAAATGCCGCAAGAGCCATTCAGAAAGAGCGTTATCAAGATTTATCAAAAGAGGCTGGCAGAGAAATTTTCTGCAACGCTCAGCTTTCCGATAGCCTCTTTAGTGAGGTCTGCGAGGTGTCAGAGAGCGCAAAAAGTATGCTCTCGTTTGCATTTGAAAAACTTGAAATGTCGGCAAGAGCATACACAAGAGTTTTAAAGGTTGCAAGAACCATTGCCGACCTTGCGGGCAGTGAGAATATTCTTGATGACCATATTTTAGAAGCTATACAGTATAGAAGTCTTGACAGAAAATATTGGGGAAAATAAATTTACCCCAAAAGTGAAAGGAGAGAGAAAATGAAGGAAAATATTAAAAAAATCATTCTGATAGTCCTTGCAGTCCTTATGATTTTCTCGCTTGTTTTTGCTTCTGCAAGCACAGCATTTGCGCTCGAGGGCGAGCCTTTGGCGCAGGAGATTTTGCAAACGGTGGACGGTTTTGAGTACACTGTAGTTGAAGATAAAGTTACAATAACAGGTTATAGCGGTGAGGCGAGCGAAATTGAGATTCCCGCCGAAATCGAGACCTTGCCCGTAACCGAAATCGGCCCCAGAGCATTTGAGGCCAAAACCGGCATCACCGAGGTAACCATCCCAGATAGCGTAATCTCGATAGGCGATAACGCCTTTGACGGTTGCTCGGCGCTCCTTATCGTGAACCTTGGCGCAGGAGTAAACTCGCTCGGCCGAGATGTTTTTGCAGAATGTATAAACCTGACCGCACTCTTCGTTTCGGAAAGCAGTGCACACTACTCAAGCGAAAACGGAGTTCTTTTTGATAAGATTAAATCGACCCTGTTTTACTATCCTCAGGGTGATAGCAGGGATGTTTACGAGATACCCAGTGAGGTAACCTCGATAGGTGACGGCGCCTTCTCGGGCTCTTTCAAACTTAAATCAGTGGTTATGCCAGAGGGTCTCAAACATATCGGTTCAAGGGCTTTCCTTGGATGCGAAAATATAGCCGCACTCTCGGTTCCCGATTCTGTTACAAGCATCGGAGAATATGCCTTTTCGGGCATGAGTGCACTAGGTGAGGTAAAACTTCCCGCCGCGCTTGTCGAAATTTCAGAGGCAATGCTTTCGCAGTGCACAAGTCTTAAAAAAATATCGCTTCCGCTTTCCATAAAAAAGATAGGAGCCGATGCGTTTTCCTATTGCACTGCGCTTGAGAGCATTACCCTTCCCGAAGGGGCAGAGGAAATCGGCGAGGGCGCCTTTACAAAGTGCAAGGCGCTATCGAGTATTACACTTCCCGCAAGCCTTAAGAGTGTCGGAAAAAACACTTTTGCAACCTGCGAGGCGCTTAGCAGAGTTAACTTTTCGGGAACCGAAGAAGAGTGGCAGGCACTCGGGGTCTCTCTCGGAAATGCCATGATAGTTTACAACTTTGTTTATGGCTCGGAGCCTCAAAAGCCCGACCAGGATGATCAAATCAGTAGTAGTGTAGTATCGGATAAAACCCCCAACAACCAGTCCTCAAAACCGAGTGATAGCGGCGACACCTCGAGTGATAGTGTGTCCTCGGACCCAAGCGAAAATGTAGAGAGTAAACCCTCGCAAACAGTTTCAAAACCGCAGACCGATACCGAGGCGCCCGACACATTTATTGCCGCAGGTGAGAATGTAGTCTTCTTTAAGGACGGGGTATTTACCCTGTCAGGCGATAAAAACGCACTGCCCGAAGCGGCGACCATTAAGTGCGAACAACTTTCTGAGGGTATAGCCTTTGTAAAGGTGAAGGCGGCGGTTAAAGAACGCGCCGCGAAATTCGAGGTTTATAGCCTGTCAGTAACTCGTGGAGATGAGAAGATAAATCCCGCCGCCGCAATAAAAGCGGAGTTTAAAATCCCTGCCGATTACGATGCTAATAAGGCGCAGATAATCTATGTTTCGGATAGAGGCGGGGCAGTTGAACTTAAATCGCGTGTAAATAAAAAGACGGGGACGGTATCCGCCGAAATAACCCAAACGGGAACTTATGTGGTGGCAGAGATGCTTCATAATACTCAGGGGCTCTCTATAGGTGCGGTGACCCTTATAATTGCCGCCATAGTCGTTGCGGGACTTATTATTGCATATATCTTTGTCTATAAACCTAAACATAAAAAGTAAAAAATAAAGGCGTTTGCCATTTTTTCGCAAACTCTTTTTTGTTATATTTCGGTGGGAAGTGAGCGTGCAAGACGGGGATTTAAGGTCTTTTTCGTAGCCTCGAGCATCTTCTGGTCGGGGGTGAAAATCACCTGAACTCTCTTGCGCTTTGGGTGAGAAACGATGAGATAAAAATTATCGTGCGCATCGCTGTCGCGCTCGGCGTGAATAATCTCGTCAAAATTACTGCCAATGAATTTACTCTCATCATATCTGTCTATTTCTTCAATAGTTCTTATGTCAATCGAAATAAGGCGCTCTCTTTTCTTTTTATTTATGATTACATCAAAATCGAGATTATCGTTAGTGATAATGTACTCGTATTCGCAGAGCATCTTTTTAAGTGTCAAATAAACATAAATAAGGAAAGCGCCGCAAATGATAAGAGAAACCCACATCAAGATGGGGAGTTTTATTGCCCATGCGGCGTAGGGCACAACTAAGATTAAAAGGGTAGGGACTATAATACTGGCGGCAAGATACCGCTTAATCTTTGCTTTTTCGCTTTTTGAATACTTCTTTGTTACAAGAGTTTCGCTGTAAATATCCATAAAAATCTCCTTAAAATGTCGCTTTAAAAAGAGTATAGCACACTTTTTTTAAAAAAACAACAAAAACCTAAAAGGAATAAAAATCAAAGCTCCGTCAATACTAAATGCGGAGGTGAAAGAAATGAACGAAACTCCTAACAAATCAATTCACTGCACAGTTGAGCAGTGCAAGTACAACTGCAAGGATGAGAGTTACTGCACATTAAATCAGATCAAGGTTGGAACTCACGAGGCAAACCCCACAGTTCCCCAGTGTGTAGACTGCAATTCTTTTGAAGCAAAATAGTAAATTTTTAAAGAAAAGGGCGCACAAGTATACCTTGTGCGCCCTTTTCTTTTGCTTTACGACCAAAATCTTTCATTTGTTTTTAAAAACGAGCAAAAAAACTACAAAAGCGCAGGCATATTTTGACAAGGCGGTGAGTATGCACGGGAGTATAATAATATTCCAAAAAAATTAAAACGAGGAGAATGGATATGAAAACACAGGTGGCAGACGAGCAAAAAATGGGTTTGCTCAAAAAATTATGGGGAGAAAACAGAAAAGGTCTTTTAGGCGCTATAATATACACCCTGCTCGGTGCGGCGTTCGCGCCCGCGCAGATAGCGGGAAGGCTGTCACCATTCGGTTTCTGTCTTGTCTGCGCCGCGCCATCCGGGTTTTATCCGTTTTCGGCGCTCGGCGCGGTAGTTTGCTATTTAGTTTTAGGACAACCTTTCGGCGCAGCAAGATATGTGGCGCAAATAATAGTTGCCCTCGCGGTCAAATGGGCGTTTGCCGCCTTTCTTAATGCGGAACATAAATGGGCATTGCCGCTCATTTCGGGGCTGATAAATCTCTCGGTCGGCTCGATATTGCTATTTCTGGGTGAAGTTACGGTACTTGATGTACTTTTGCTTATATCCGAATGTGCGCTATGCGCAGGCGCCACCTATTTTATGGCGCGCTCGGCACAAACACTCGAGCACTCAGAGGGCCTTTCCGACTCTCAGGGTGTTATAGCAATCTCGACCTGTGCCGCCCTGCTCATACTGTCGCTTTCCAATGTCACTGTAGGCGTACTGTCAATAGGCTCGCTGCTTGCCGCTTATCTTACCTTGACGCTATGTTATTCGGTAGGAGCGTTCGGGGGCGCCTGCTCGGGAATTTGTATCGGAGCAGCTCTCTCGCTTTCAAATTCAAACGGCGGATTTTTCATCCTTGCGCTCGCCCTGGGCGGAATGCTTTCGGGACTTTTTTCAAAAATCTCACGCTACGCGGTGGTGGTGTGTTATCTTTTATGTTGTCTTTTGTCAGTCGCCATTTCGGGCGCCGAAATTAAGGAACTTTACTTTCTATACGATAGCCTTTCAGCATCGGTTTTGTTTTTACTTACCCCGTCTGCGCTCTTTAAAAAGATTTTCTACTTTTTTCCGAGCGGCACCGCCTCGGGTGAGGCGTACCCCAATAAATACCTTGCAACGAGGCTTAATTTTATTTCGCGTGCGCTCAGCGAAACCTCGCAGTCCATCTGTGAAATGTCGCAAAATTCGGAAAAAAGCGCAGTTGATTCTTCGCGCGTATTTTCCAAAGCGGCAGATGCGGTCTGCCGACGTTGCCGCAACAAACTCGCTTGCTGGGACAGCGCATATACTGACACTATGGACAGTTTCAATCACCTCGCAACTCCGCTTAAAGAGAAGGGGAGAGTAGATCCTGAGAACATTCCCGATTATTTAAGAAGGCATTGTGTGAAACTTCCAAGCCTTGTTTCGCAGATAAATTCCGAACACTATAAAATGACCCTAGAGAGCAAAAACGCTCTGCGCCAAAATCAGATAAAAGAGGTTATGACACAGCAACTCTCTGGGGTTTCACGGCTTTTATGCGAAATGTCGCAGGAACTTTCACTTACTATGTGCGACCGCGACTGTGAAAACAGACTTGCAAGACAATTTTTAAAGGAAGAAATCGCGGTCGAGGATATTTCCTGCCCGGTTGATAAATTCGGGCATAGAGCGGTGGAGTTTTATGCTACTCCCGAGGAGATTGAAAGGGTGGGCGCAGAGCCGCTTGAAGAGATAGTAAGCGATGTCTGTGGTGTGCAAATGCAGCAGTCGGGCGGCGTCAGTACGGGGGAACTGTCCCGAGTTTGCTTTTGCGAGCAGACCCCCTTTGAGATAAAAACGGCAGGTTACCAAAAAAGCGCCGAGGGCGAAAGCGTTTGCGGAGACAGTTTCTTGTATTCGTCGCTCGGCGGCGGATTTTCATCGGTAATTTTAAGCGATGGAATGGGCAAGGGTGAAAATGCCGCCCTTGACAGTAGGCTTACTCTCACCCTCGTTTCCAAGTTTTTAAAACTCGGTTTTTCGGTTGAAAACACCGCCGCGCTTGTAAACTGCGCCCTGCAAACCAAGAGTGATGAGGAAACTCTATCGACCCTTGATGTCGCGATTTTTGACCTTTATGAAGGCAGCGCCGAGATAAAGAAAATGGGCGCCGCACCAAGTTTTATAAAACACGGTAAAAAGGTTTCGAAGGTGCAGATAAGTTCTCTGCCGCTCGGCATTTTAAATGAAACTAAATCGCGTAGCATTTCAATTAAACTTTCACGTGGCGATATTTTGGTGATGGCGTCGGACGGGTTGTGCAGTCTTAGTGACAAGAGAATTGAGAGCATACTCAAAAAAAGCGACGGACTCTCTTTAGAGCAAATAGCCCGTACCTTAGCGGAAAATGCGGCAGAAGCCTGCGATGAGATAAGGCGGGATGATATAACGGTTCTGGTAACACAAATAATGTAAAATGCTTGACTTTATGGGGGCGCAGTTAGTATAATAAAGGTGTATTTAAAGCAGTTGAAAGGAAGTTTTTGCAATGAAAAAATTTATGGATAAAAACTTTTTGCTGGAAACCAAAACCGCGCAAAAACTCTATTTTGATTATGCCGCTAATTTGCCCATAATCGACTATCATTGCCATATAAATCCGCAGGAAGTTTTTGAAGATAGAAAGTTCGAGAACATTACTCAGGCCTGGCTGGGCGGCGACCACTATAAGTGGAGAATGATTCGTTCAAACGGTGTGCCCGAGGATGAAATCACAGGCTCTGCCGATGATAGAACAAAGTTTCAGAGGTTTTCAGAGGCGCTTCCCCTTGCAATCGGTAACCCTATGTATCACTGGACTCATTTGGAACTTCAGAGATATTTCGGTTTTAATAAGCCGCTTTGCGCTGAGACTGCGCAGGAGGCTTGGGAGGTTTGTAACAGTGCGCTGCAGAGCGACGATATGACCGTTCGCAATATCATAAAGAAATCAAACGTTAAGGTTATCGGCACAACCGATGACCCTGCAGATAGCCTTGAGTGGCATCAGAAACTTTTAGAGGATGAAAGTTTTGATTGTAAGGTTGTTCCTTCTTTCAGACCCGACAAGGCGGTAAATATTGATAAGGACGGATTTAAAGAGTACATCGAGAAACTTTCCTCGGTTGCAGGAAAGAGCATCGAAAACCTTGCCGATCTTCTGCAGGTTTTAGAGGATAGAATTGACTTCTTCCATAGCCTCGGATGCCGCGCCGCTGATCACGGTATGGATTATGTTGCCTGCACTCCCGCCACTATAAAAGAGGCTGATGAGATTTTCAAAGCCGCTCTTTCGGGTAAAGCGGTTTCAATCGAGCAGGCCGAGAAGTATAAGACAGTTTTAATGCTCTTCTTTGGCACACAGTACAAGCGTCGCGACTGGGTAATGCAGATTCACTACAGCGTTTTCAGAAACACCAATACAGTTAAGTTTAGAGAACTCGGCGCCGACACAGGATTTGACACCATTTCAAATAAAGAGTGCTCGAGAGCCCTTGCCGACCTTCTTGATATGTTAAATTCTGGCGACAGCCTGCCCAAAACAATCCTCTATTCCTTAAATCCTGCTAATAACGAGTTTTTAGGCTCTCTTATCGGCGCGTTCCAGGGAACAGAGGCGCAAGGCAAAATTCAGCTCGGCTCGGCTTGGTGGTTTAACGATACCAAAACAGGTATGATTAAGCAACTTTCCGACCTTGCAAACCTCTCGATTCTCGGCAACTTTGTAGGTATGCTTACCGACTCGAGAAGTTTCCTTTCCTATACAAGACATGAGTATTTCCGTAGAATTCTCTGTAATCTCGTAGGCACATGGGTAGAAAACGGCGAGTATCCCAATGACCCCAAAATGCTCGAAAAGATTATTAAGGGTGTTTGTTTCGAAAATGCAAACCGTTATTTCGGTTTCGATAAATAATCTAAAAATAAACGAAATAAAGATAAAGGAAGTGATTTTAAGTGTCACTGCGCGATGATTGGAAAGAAACGGGCAAAGGACTCGGACAGGCATTTTCCTCACTCGGTAAAAGCATTGTAAAATCGGCGAAAAAAGGCATCGATAAGGTCGATGACTGGGCAAATGGCGATGAAAAGGAAAATTCCGAAGAGAAAAATGACAAAGAATAAAATAAAAAAGGACTCAGAGCAGATGCTCTGAGTCCTTTTTGTTTTATTAGTCTATTTCGTTTAGTGCGCCCAGGAAAATCGGAACATTGTTCTCACAGTCGATTATCATATAAATAAACGGGCGGTTTAAAATAACGATTTTTTCCTCTTGCGGCATTGCGCATTTATCCATCATTTCTATTACCGTTGCGGCACCTGCGCGGGTGCCCTTTTCGGCAACCGAAATATAGGTTTTGTGTAAAACGCGGCCCATATAAATGTTGTCGCGGCCCTTGCCGAGCTCTGAAAAATCGGCTCTGTCCTCATCGAAAGCCAAATCCATTCCCATCTTCTTAAGGATGCCCGACATCTCATTGTCGTACTCGACCTCGAACTTAGGGATTGCGGTTTTAACCTCAACATCCTGCTCATTATTTAAAATGCTCTGCAATTTTTCGCCATCAAGCGTTGAAACAAACTCGCTTAAACTCAAATTCTCATTAGGTAAGAGAGCGGCGAAGGCGTAATTACCATTTTCGTAGTGTTTCATAAATCCGCTGGCATTGTCGGTTTCAAGGTAACTGTGAAGGGTCTGGTACATAAAGTCGGCATTCTCTTTTTCGCCGTCAGCGCTTGTGAAAAATCCCTTTTCAATCTGGTCTTTTTCGTATTTGGTATTCCATTCTGCCTCAAAAGAGAGAGCGTTTACAAGATACATTACCGCTTCGCTCGGAATCTCATCTAAAACATCATCTATCATGCCGTCGGTGTTTTGCTTTACCCAGCGGTTAATGTCTTTTGCTGTCTGCTCGTCAAATGCGCTCTTAAAGGCTCCTGCGCCGTAGTAGTCGGCGTTTGCCTGCAGAAAATCCTCGTTTGCCTTAAAATCGGGCGAATCCTTAAACCAGATGCTGTTTGCGATGTGAAGCTGATTCTTTTTCTCCTGTGGCAGAGAATTTACAAGGGTATATAAATAGCGGTTTAAATCGTCTATATCGGCTCCCAAAACGCTTTCCATCTGCTCCTTTGTTTGCCCGTCTGCTCCGTTTGCGGTCATAGCGAGCGCAAGGTAAAGGGATAGGGGAGAGATGAGGGTGTTGTCATCGCCCTGTAAAGTTTCCCTAAAAACCGAAATCGCAAAATCGCTTATGGCGGCGTTCCCATCGCCTAAATCTGCTAGCGGCGAAACTTCATTTGCGCTAACACCCTGCATGAGATCCGATGCCTGAGCCCTTATCGAGCAGGCGGTAAGATTAAAAACGAGTGCAATAAGCAGTAAAACCGACAGCACAGATTTAATTTTCTTCATAAAAACACCTCTCTAATGAAAAAGCGGAAAAATTTAAATTTTGCTTTAAATTTTTACGCTCCTTTAATTTTATAGTTCGCTTTTAACAAAACCGATTTTGTGATAGACCTTGTCAAGAGTTCTCTTTGAAAAACGCCTTGCCATCTCGGCGCCGTTTTTGAGAACCTCGTTTAAGTACGCTTTATCCTGCGAGATTTCGTTAAATCTCGTGCGGATAGGCTCGAGTTCATCGGCAACAGCTTCGCCCACCGCGAGCTTAAAGTCGCCATAGCCCTTGCCCTCAAACTCTTTCTCAATCTCGGCAAAACTCTTGCCGGTAACCGAGGAGTAAATGGACATTAAGTTGCTGATGCCGGGCTTATCCTCGCTGTAGCGGACAACTGTATCTGAGTCGGTAACCGCTCTTTTAAACTTTCTTATGATGGTGTCGCGGTCATCTAAAAGAGTTATGTATGAGTTCACATTTTCGTCCGACTTGCTCATCTTCTTTTCGGGGTCAGCAAGTGACATAACTTTAGCCGAAACCTTAGGGATATAAGGCTCGGGAACTGTGAAAACATTTCCGTAAACGCCGTTAAAACGCTCGGCGATGTTTCTTGCGAGTTCAAGATGTTGCTTCTGGTCAACTCCAACGGGCACCATGTCGGTCTTGTAAAGAAGAATATCTGCTGCCATCAAAACGGGGTAGGTGAAAAGACCTGCGTTAATATTGTCGGCGTGGCGCTTGGATTTATCCTTAAACTGTGTCATTCTCGAAAGTTCACCAAACTGGGTGTAGCAAGAAAGCAGCCAGGAAAGTTCGGCGTGCGCCCCGTTGTGACTTTGCAGGAAAAGAATGCTTTTTTCGGGGTCGATTCCGCAGGCAAGAAGCAGAGCTACCGAGTCCATAGACTGCTTGCGAAGGGTAGCACTGTCCTGGCGGACTGTGATGGCGTGAAGGTCAACAACCGAGAAAATGCAGTTGTAATCTTCCTGAAGCGCCTTCCAGTTTTTAACGGCGCCGAGATAGTTTCCAAGAGTGAAAACACCTGTCGGCTGAATGCCGCTGAATATTATTTTTTTCTTTTCGGGTGTCTGCTGCATAAAAATGCCTCCAAATTATTTATGGTACTTGCCGCCGCCTAAGATAGAAAAGGCGCGGTAGATTTGTTCTAATAAAAGGACTCTGAACATCTGGTGCGGAAAGGTCATTTTGGAAAAGGAGAGTTTTAGGTAGCATCTCTCCTTAACCTCATCCGATAGTCCGAATGAACTTCCGATTATAAAGGTCAGTTTGCTTTTACCTGCCGAGGCAAGTTGCTCAATCTTGTCTGCAAATTCCTCGGAAGAAAACTGCTTGCCCTCAATACAAAGTGCACAAACAAAACTATCCTTAGGGATTTCCTTTAAGATTGCCTCGCCCTCTTTTTTAAGTGCAGAGTCAATCTGTGCTGTTGAGGGGTTTTCGGGTAAAGAGGCTTCGGGCAACTCTTTTATAATAAGCGAGCAGTAGCGGGAGAGCCGCTTTTCAAACTCAGCGGCCGCCGAGCGCCAGAATTCTTCCTTGAGTTTTCCTGTGCATATAATTTGTACACAAACCAAAGAAAAACGCCCCTTTCCATTATCTTAAAACATTGTAGCACAAAGTTTTACTTTTGTCCATAAGCCCTTAAAATTTTTGCAAAGATTTGCCATGCCCCTTGCTCTTTCTGGCAATTTTTGTTATAATGTGCACAGCAAATCCTCAGGGGGACTCATAAATGAATAGGTTTTTATCCAAATATCCGATTTTTTCATATCTTACATTCGGCATACTGGGCACAATATATGTTGTTATGTTGCTTCTTGTAGAGGCGTATGGATGGGCAGTGGCTGTTGCGTTGTTTTTCGGCTTGTTGGCGTGGATTATGCCTGAGGGCAGCCGTTTAAAACTTATGGACGATGCCCACAAAAAATATCAAAATGAGTGTGACCCTTATCCACTTCTCTTAGAATGTGAAACCCAGCTGTCTTACATAAAGCCTTGGAAGAAGAGAATGGAAATTATTATATATCATTGTGTAGCGCTTGGCAGTATCGGGCGTAGGGACCTTGCTTTGCGCGAACTTGAGGGTATAGGCGACGAGGGAATAAAAAAGCTAAACACTATTTGGCAGGGAGTATATTATACCCTTATGATAGAATGTACGGCCCATCTCTTAGATCCTGAAATCACCGAAAAATATCATTTGTTGGCATTTTCTGTAAAAGAATTACAGGGAAGCAAAAAAACAAAAGAAGTATATCTGCAGGCTATAAATGGCGCGCTTGCAGAGGTTTGTATCGAAAAAAACGAACTCGAAAAAGCGGAAAAATTGGAACATACCATTGTTGGAGAAACGCTTGCCATAGAGGTCGAAAAAGCCTATGCCTTCGGTAGAATATATCTTGCGCAGGGAAGGCGCGAGGAAGCGTATAACTGCCTTGTTTTTGTAGCCGAAAAAGGCAACCGCCTTTTCAAAGCCGACGAGGCGAGAAGGCTTTTGGCAGAAAATTATGCGCAATAAGAGGGATATAACATGAAAAAGAAAATTATAGCATTGATAGTGAGTGGTGCTGCAGTATTAACGGTGGCATTTTTGATTTTCGCTCACTTCTTTATGACCTTTTATAAATTAAACGAAATTGTCGATGTGGCAGCAAAATACAATGCTGATGAAATCCCGAGCATTGAATTTTGGGGCATTGAACTTGAAGACCATATTAAACTTAAGTTTTTTGATGAACCCGTTGCCGAGGAGGAATATGTAGAATATTCAACCCAAAGAAAGATAACACATCTTTCGTGGAATAAAGTTGCATATAACATACCTTTTAAGGCCACTATTTATGATTGGGATTCCTATGAGAAGTTGAGAAGTTATTCGGGAGTTCGAGTAGTAGAATTCGAATATAATGCAAAAAAGTTTAAGTGGGAAGTTACAAACGTTGAGCGAAAATAAAAAAGAGCCTGCGAAATCAGATAAACATTTGTAGGGACCGTCCGGGAGGCCGGTCCCTACATTATATAATCTAATTTGCAAAAAATGCCGGGGCAATGATTTCGCTGAGCTCTACGGTATATTTATTCAATATTGTTTAATCTAAAAAAGCGAGGGAGCCGCTTGGGGCTCTCTCGCTTTTGATTTTAAAATCTTCCTCTGCGGATTTTCTTATAGACAAAAAGTGAATAAATCAGCGAAACCAGTGCGGTGAAAAGGTAGTAGTAGGGGACAGAGTAGAGTCCCCAAACCTTTTTAAGACCCATAATAGCAAGGACAACAAGTCCCAGCGCAATACCGAGCAGGGCACTCAGGAGCACAAAAAGGATAAAACCGCTTGTGACAGATGCCTTTAATGCGAGCGGGCGGGGAATATCGTTTTTGCAAAGCGCCTTGTAATACGAGGGGATTGCGCGGTTTTCACAGACTGCCGAGGCAACAAGTGCACTCTTTGCAATACGCTCGATGTCACTTTCGCAAACTTCCGTTTTCTCACCAACTTCATACTCGGCAAACTCAAGATGGCGCAAAATTCTATAAAAAGATTTGGGCTCATAGAGTTTCACATCGGTAACGGTGGCGTCGTCATCCAAAATGCCGCTCTTTTTAAGGGTAACCTTGCCATCACGAGCCTTATTAACACGCGCATCCGCAACCCGTACGATAGGAGCGACGCGGATTTTTGTCACCCTGCCGACTTCGTCAGCAATAAAGGCGGCGGCAAGCTCGCATTCAAGAATAAATATGTGATTTCCCTTTATTTTTCTGAAGATCGAGTCTTTAAGAAAATAACCGTTTTCGCAGAATTCCGCCTTTAAAACGGCGAGGAATTTTTCATTGGCTTCGCTCAAATCAGGCAAAAGCGCCTCGCACTGCGTCTTGTACGGCTCGAGCGTTTTTAAAAGAGACAAAAGTCCCTCAGAGGAATAGTTTTCGCAAAGCGCCTCGGCACTCTTTTTAATATCCGATGGAATTTTGGAAACAATATCACCATCGGTGCGGCTTAGCATCTCGTTGTAGAGTGAGGAAAAGTCGGCTTTTGAGCTCTCAAAGTCCTCGCAAAGTGAATAAAGCCGCATCAAAAAGTATAATATATTTATATCCATAAAAAACTCCTTAAGGCTTTTTATTTATAATACCACTTTTTTGGTAATATGGCAAGCACATTGTTTTACGACAGTTTTACATTTTTTTCTACAAAAGAAAAAAAGAAACATCAATGTTTATATATGCAACAAAAGTCCATAATGGCTCGTTGACAAAGTTTTTTTGATGGTTTATCATATAAGTATACAAGGGGGAATCTACGATGCAAAATGAAAAGGCTTTATTCGAAAAATGGCTTTCCTATCCTTTGGAGGATGCCGATTTAGAGATTGAACTCCAGAGCATAAGGGAGAATGACGAGGAGATTCACGATAGGTTTTACCGCGACCTTTCCTTCGGAACTGCGGGTCTTCGCGGCGTTATCGGCGCGGGAATAAACCGAATGAATATTTATACAGTCAGAAGAGCCACACAGGGCCTCTCCGAGTACCTTCTTGACAAGAAAAACAACCCCTCGGTTGTTATTTCTTACGATTCGCGTATTAAATCGGAACTTTTCGCAAAAGAGGCAGCGTCCGTTCTTGCATCAAACGGAATTAATGCTTATATCACAAACCGCCTTATGCCCACCCCCGTACTTTCATTTTGTGTGCGCAAACTTTCTTGTGATGCGGGTATTATGATAACCGCAAGCCACAATCCTTCCGAGTATAACGGATACAAGGTCTATGGAGCTGACGGAAGTCAGATGGACACCAAGACAAGCGAAGGCGTGCTTGAAAAAATAGAAAAAACCGATATTTTTGGTGCAGATGTTTCGCTCTCTTTTGATGGCGGACTTTCAAACGGCACAATAAAGTATGTTGATGAAGAGGTTTATGCAGATTATTACAACCGCGTAACCGCTCTTTCTATAAATCCCGATGTCATTTCTAAAGCGGAATTAAATCTTGTTTACACCCCTTTAAACGGAACGGGTAACGAGCCTGTCAGAAAGGTTTTAAGAGCTATGGGCGTGCGCAACATTTCTGTTGTGGCTCAGCAGGAATTCCCCGACGGAAATTTTCCCACCTGCCCCTATCCCAACCCCGAGTTTTTAGAGGCACTCGAGCTTGGCATTGACCTTTGCAAGAAAAAGAATGCAGAGCTTCTCGTCGCAACCGACCCTGATGCCGACCGTGTCGGAGTTGTTGTAAGAGATAAAAGCGGCGAATATGTTTCCCTTTCGGGAAATGAAGTTGGCGTGCTTCTCTGCGACTATGTTCTCTCTCAGAGAAAAGCAAACGGCACCCTGCCCAAAGATGCTATTGCAATAAAATCACTTGTTTCCAGCGCCCTTGCGGATAGAATCTGCGAGGAGTACGGCGTGGAAATGAAGAATGTTTTCACAGGCTTCAGATTTATCGGCGAGGCTATTCGCGCCCTCGAGGAAAAGGGCGAGCAGGATAGATTTGTGTTCGGATTTGAGGAAAGCTGCGGCTACCTTTCGGGCGATTTTGTAAGAGATAAAGATGCAGTTATAGCATCGATGCTCATTGTTGAAATGGCAAGTTTCCACAAACTTAGCGGCAAGACCCTTCTTGATGTTTACAGAGAGATAGAAACTCGCCACGGCGTGTATCTTACTCGCGGCGAGAGTTTCTCGTTCAAAGGCTCGCAGGGTATGCAAAAGATGCAGGAAATAATGGCAAGTCTCAGGGAAAACACCCCCGAGATCATCTGCGGTTTTAAAACGGTTTCGAGCATAGATTATATGACTTCGATTCAAACAAATCTTGAAACGGGAGAAAAAATCTCTCTCGGACTTGAATCTTCTAATGTTTTGCAGTATAATTTAGAAGGAAACTGCAAGGTCATCGTGCGCCCCTCGGGCACCGAGCCGAAAATTAAATTTTATTATACAGTTGTTTCCACAAGCAGAGAAAAAGCGGCAGAAATTTGCGAGGGCTTTAGTTTGTTTGCGAAAGAAACAGTAAAGTAAACTAATGCCGCCCTTTTTACTGGGCGGCATTTTTTCAAAGAAAGGTGACATAATATGAAAAGAATTGCCATTGTAACAGGTGCATCCTCGGGAATAGGCGAGGAGTTTGCGCTCAAGCTTGACATGCTCGAAAACTACGATGAGATGTGGCTTATCGCAAGAAGTGTGGATAAACTCGAAAAAGTGGCATCGGTTATAAAAACACCCACCAAAATAGTACCCCTTGATTTAACTGAATATGAAAGTTACGAAACCTTTAAAAACCTGCTTGCCGAGGAAAAACCCGACATAAGAATGCTTGTAAACTGTTCCGGATTCGGAAAATTCGGAAGTTATAAGGACATTGAAGTTATGGACGAACTTAAAATGGTCGACTTAAACTCGCGTGCCCCCATAGCCTTAACCGAGTACTCGCTTCCCTATATGCGCGAGGGCGCAAAGGTTTTGCAGGTGGCATCAATAGCGGGATTTCATCCAATTCCGTATCTTAATGTTTACGCGGCAACAAAGGTTTTCCTTTTAAATTATTCAAGGGCATTAAATTACGAACTTCGCGATAGAAAAATAACCGTAACTGCGGTTTGTCCCGGCTGGACAAAGACTCCCTTTTTCGATGTTGCAACCGAGATGGGAACTAAGCAAGAGGTTACAAAATATACAGGCATGAGAACTGCCGAGGAGATTGTTTTAAAGGCAATAAAACAGAGTCGAAAGGGAAAAGACATTGTAATTTTGGGAGCGCAGAATAACGGACATAGATTCCTCTCAAAACTCGTTCCCGAAAAGGCAATTATGAAAATCTGGGATAAAATTAGAAAATAAGGAGAAAAAATGGCGTACATTACATACGAGGATATTAGAAAAAACGAAAAAATCAACACCTATATTAAGAAAGCCGACGAGTCGCTCATAGCTCTTGGCTACACCGAACACAGTTTTGCTCATGTCGGTGTGGTTTCTTCCCGCGCGGCGTACATCTTAGAAACGCTCGGCTATAGCGAGAGGGAAATTGAACTTGCTAAAATTGCGGGATATATGCATGATATCGGCAATCTCGTAAACCGCATCGACCATTCGCAAAGCGGCGCAGTTATGGCGTTTCGTATCTTAAATGAACTTGACATGCCTGCCGACGAGGTTGCAACGGTTGTAACCGCTATCGGTAATCACGATGAGGGAACGGGAGTGCCCGTAAATCCCATCGCGGCGGCGCTTATTTTAGCGGATAAAACCGATGTAAGACGAAGCCGCGTAAGAAACTCTGACAAGGCAACCTTTGATGCGCACGATAGGGTAAACTATTCGGTTGAAAAGACTGATTTTTCTATCGATGAGGATAAGAAAAATATTGTTCTGAGCCTTAAAATCGACCCTCAGTACAGTGCAATAATGGACTATTTTGAGATATTCCTTTCCCGAATGGTTATGTGCCGAAGGGCTGCTGAAAGTTTAGGGCTCAAATTTTCACTTGTTATAGATGGTCAACAAATACTGTAACAGCAATCAAAACGGCGCCTTATTGGCGCCGTTTCGTTGTGTTTGTGACTAAAATTTTATCCTTGTTTTTGGTTATAAATATGGTTTACAAACTAAGTAAAAAAATTTATAATATACAATGCCAAGGTGCTTCTATCAGAGACACTAGAAGTTAGGAGAAAATTAAATGAACGGTCTCATCGCTACAAACAGCGGTCTTATTAAGGCAGCACCTGTTACCATCGCGTAACACTAGCCAAAAGTCAAGAAGGCCAAACGGCTATTAAAAAAAGAGAGAGCTTCGGCTCTCTCTTTTTCTTGCACAAAATAAACCAAAACCGCAGGGGTGAACAATGTTCGCCCCTACAACGATTATTTAATTTTTATCCGTAGGGGCGGGCGCCTCGACCGCCCGCAAGGTATGTGCAAAATAAATTATTTGTATTGCGCTCATGCCGCGCGGGCACCATATTTTTGTCCATAGCAACAAAAATATGGAAAAGAATGCATTAAAAGGGGGACCGACTGTCCCCCCCTCGCATCGATTTTTATTTACCACAAATCTCGTTTCGCTTACAATGAGAAACGGATAAGCCGAAACAAAACTTCCCATCTCGATGCTCGTCCCCCTCTCGTGTGGACGGACAGTGTTCGCCCCTACAACGATTATTTAATTTTTATCCGTAGGGGCGGGCGCCTCGACCGCCCGTGAGGTTTGTGCAAAATAAAAACAGGGCAATTTTGCCCTGTTTTTATTTTCACTTTCGATTAAAATCTTCTATGGCGATATTTTGGGTCGGTTTTTTTACCACGTCGTAAGTTCCCCGAAACAAGAACCCAACTACACACCGCTAAAACTGATATTATAATAATAATTACGGCAACAGTTTGCCAAGGGAAACCACCGTTACTCTGAGGATTCTTGATTTCCTCATCAGGCATATCGGGAGCGTTGGGAACGTCGGTTGGTTTATTTAAAACGATTTCGCCCTTTTCGTAGAAGTTTTTGGCTATCTCGGGCGCTTTTCTCTTTTGTGTGCTCTGCTCGTAGGCGTAGGCAAGGGAGAGGAGCTCGGCATCAGTATTTTTAAGCGATACAAACTCAAGTCCTGTACTAACGCCGCTTGAATGCATTCCCATAGGAACACAAACCGCAGGTAGACCGATAAGCGACGGGAAATAACCTGTGCAGTTTAGATAGATTTGTCCATCGGCGTTGTGCTCGCCGTACTCGTTAAATCCGCTTTTGAGCGGAGTTGAGAGATACGCAGGGAAAATAAACGCGTCGGCATGGTTGTCGTCTAAGAGTTTTTTTGCCTCTGCAAGAAGATTTGCCTTGGCGGTGTCGCTGTTTGCGAGCGACTCGCGGCAGGTGTTGTAATAGGTGAAAAGCTTTGGAATGGAAACCTCGATAACCTCAGCTCCCTGAGCTTTCAGATCCTCTTTTGCCTTACTGAAAAGTTCGGTGATCTCCTTATCGGTGCTTCTGAACTCATTGGGTGAGTTGTATGTATACTGCGAAAGTTCCTTGAGCACAAGCAGTTTCTTGCCCTCAAGCGAGGCATCTTTAAGTGCTGAAGAGTACTTACTGTTGTGTGTGCTGTCGGTTAAAATGTCCATCATCAGTGCCGCATCGGCAACCGATTTTGTTATGGGACCGATGACATCTCTTGAAGAATTTACCTTTGCGGCGCCGGTGTAATCAACGAGCGCGTGGGTGGGACGAAATGCGACGACTCCATTTAGCGCGGCAGGGTAGAGAAGTGAAAAGTTTGTGTCGGTACCGAGTGCGGCGGCGGCAAAGTTTGCCGAAACGGCAACTGCACTACCACCCGAGGAACCACCTGCAGAATATTTGGTGCTATATGCATTTCTGGTTTCACCCAGAAATGCTGAAACTGTGTAGCGGGTGGACAGGTCATTTGTGCTGAGATTGGTTTTTCCTAAAATGATGGCGCCCTGCTCAACGAGTTTTGCAACTGATGCGGCGTCTTCGCCCGCGGTCTCGGGGTCGGGTTTTTCCTTGCCCAGAGTGGTCGGGAAACCACTTACATCAATATTATCTTTCACAAGAATAGGAATTCCGTGCAGTGCTCCGCGCACATTACCCGCGGCACGCTCTAAGTCCAGCTGTTCGGCTTGGCTTATCGCATTCGTGTTAAGCGAAATTATTGAGTTTAGCTTAGCGCCGCTCTTGTCGAGTTTGTTGATGCGCTCTATGTAAACCTCGCATATTTCCTTTGAGGTTATGGCTCCGCCTTCTAAAAGTTCGGTAAGCCTTGAGATAGAAGCCTCGAAAACCTCGGCTCTTGCGGCAGTGTTAATTTCGGCTTCTTCTTTGGCTATTGAACTTGAAACCGAAGCGGCACAGTTAA
>JAZQLL010000038.1:0-5528 GCA_045542675.1 Oscillospiraceae bacterium | reverse complement strand
AAAAAGATATAAGTTATTTTATCATTTCGCCGCATGAAGAGTTTGAAGAACTTTTTGGTAGGAAGGCTACAAAGAAGCGCAAACTTTATAACGGAATGATAAAATGCAATTTGTACCAGTATTTTTTGGAAAAATAACACTAATTTATACTTTACATAATTGCTATTTTATAGTATAATGTACGGTAGGTTAGTAGGAAGTTAAATTCTAATAGACGGAGGCTTTAAATTATGGCTCTTAAGTACAAAAGAATTCTTTTAAAACTTAGCGGCGAGGCGCTTGCCGGTGATAAGAAAATGGGCATCGATAACGAAACTGTTGCCACAATCTGTAAGGCAATAAAGAAATGCGTTGATGCAGGTGCCGAAGTTGGAATAGTTGTAGGCGGAGGAAATTTCTGGAGAGGCCGCTCAAATGAACATATGGACAGATCGAGAGCGGACCATATCGGAATGCTTGCAACCGCCATGAATGCGCTTGCAGTTGCTGATATGCTCGAGAGTCTTGGCGCAGAGGTAAGAGTACAGACAGCTATTCATATGAATCAGATTGCCGAGCCTTACATAAGAGGCAAGGCACTTAAGCATCTTGATAAAGGCAGAGTCGTAATTTTTGGATGCGGTGTAGGTAGCCCGTATTTCTCAACAGATACCGCATCTTCCTTAAGAGCCGCAGAAATAAATGCCGACATTATGTTTAAAGCAACGATGGTCGATGGCGTTTATGATAAAGATCCCCATCGTTTTGCCGATGCAGTAAAATATGAATCCCTTTCGCTTTCAGAAGTGCTTTCAAAGGGACTTGCAGTTATGGATAGTACTGCGGCAGCTATGTGTAAGGATAATAAAATGCCTATCCTCGTGTTTAGCCTTGAAGACCCCGAGAACATTTATCGCGCAGTAATGGGTGAGGATGTCGGAACAGTAGTTTACGTAGATTAATTTTGACAATATATAAAAGGAGAGTATGACTTATGCAGGAACAAATGAATGTTTTAAAAGAGAAAATGACAAAAACAGTGGATGTTCTTAAAGGCGAATTTTCCGCAATCCGCGCAGGCAGAGCAAACCCCGCAGTGTTAGATAAGATTACAGTTGATTACTATGGTGTTCCCACACCCATTCAGCAGATGGCTGCAGTTTCGGTTTCCGAGGCAAGAGTGCTCGTTATTCAGCCCTGGGATGCTTCAACCTTAAAGGCCATCGAAAAAGCAATCAATACATCCGACCTTGGAATCAACCCTACAAACGATGGTAGAGTTATCCGCCTGGCTTTCCCCGCACTTACCGAGGAGCGCCGCCGCGATATTGCGAAGGATATTTCTAAACTCGCAGAGAATAGTAAGGTTGCAGTTCGCTCAATTCGTCGTGACGGACTTGAAAAATTTAAAGCAATGAAAAAGGCTTCCGAGATTACCGAGGATGATCTTAAGAATTGCGAAAAGCAGGTTCAGGATTTAACTGATCAGTTCTGCAAAAATATTGATGAGCTTGCTAAAATAAAAGAGAAAGAAATTTTAGAGCTGTAAAGCGGAGATAAAAATGAGTTTGTTTAAGAAAAATCAAACCATAGAGCCCGAGCTCTTGCCCGTCCATATCGGAATAATTATGGATGGTAACGGAAGATGGGCAAAGAAACGCGGTATGCCCAGATCCGTAGGTCATCAGAAGGGCGCCGCCGTTTTTAAAACTATTTCGAGATATTGTAGGGACTGCGGAATAAAATACCTTACCGTTTACGCATTTTCAACTGAAAATTGGAAGCGCTCGAGTGAAGAGGTTTCGGGAATCATGAACCTTTTCAGAGAGTATCTTAAAGATGTAAAAAACTATACCAAAGAAAATATCCGCGTAAAATTTATCGGTGATAGAAGCGTGCTTGATGATGATATTGTAGCACTTATGGAAGACACGGAGAAAACTTCCGAAGCTTACGATTCGATGACGCTTAATATAGCCATAAATTATGGTGGTATTCCCGAAATCACTAATGCGGCGCGCATTTGTGCCGAAAAGGTTAAAAACGGGGAACTTAGTGTAGAGGATATAGCCGCCGAGGTAATTGAAAAAGAACTTTATACGGGCTCTCAGCCCGCGCCTGACCTTATTATAAGAACAGGTGGGGAATATAGGCTTTCCAATTTTCTTACCTGGCAGTCGGCGTATAGTGAACTGTATTTTTGTGATGTTCTTTGGCCTGATTTTGACAAAAAACATATTGATGAAGCATTAAAGGAGTTTGCAAAGCGCAATCGCCGTTTTGGAACCGCCTAGCGCTTCACTGGGAGACGATGTAGTGAAAACGAGAATAATTTCGGGCGCACTTTGTGTTGTAGTGCTCGCTTTGGTAATGTGCTTTTATAAGACACTTGTGCTTGAGGCGGCAATATGCGCTCTCGCGGCTATAGCCGTTTATGAACTTCTCTCGGCAAACGGATTTAAGGAATATAAACCTTTTCTTATTACGGCGATAATAACCGCCGTGCTCATTCCCGCCGCATCGGTTTTGGGATTTGAGTTTCTTGTTGCTGTGATTTTCCTTGCCACAGTAGTTGTTTTAACCCTTAAATTCCATAGCAAAATCGGATTTGAAAAACTTGCCTTTTATGTTTTGGCAACCATTTTTGTTTCCTTTTCGTTTTTATGCATAGTCTATTTAAGAAACGATTTTAAGACAAATGGTCTTATTTATATTCTTATCGCCTTTGGCGGCGCGTGGTTCGCCGATACTGGCGCCTACTTTACGGGTAGATTTTTAGGAAAACATAAACTTTCTCCTCAAATCAGCCCGAAAAAGACAGTTGAGGGTTTAATAGGCGGCGTTGTGTCGAATATTCTGCTCGTTGACCTTATGGCGTATGTCTATTCGCTTATTATGGCAAATTACGGCGCAAAGGTAGAGGTAAACTATATAGCGCTGTCAGTTGTTGCGCTGGTCATCGCCTTTGCAGGCACCGCAGGTGACCTTATTGCGTCGGTTATTAAAAGACAAATCGGCATTAAGGATTACGGAAATCTAATCCCCGGTCACGGCGGAATTATGGATAGGTTTGACAGTATTTTGTTTACAACGCCTGTCCTTTACATAGTAACAAGGTTTGTTACTGTGATTTCATAAAAAATTGCGGCCACCGATTGTTTTGCAGTTGGTGGCTTGTGCATTAAAATGGGGGAGCTTATGAAAAGTATATCGGTTTTGGGTTCTACCGGCTCAATAGGTACACAAACCCTTGATGTAGCGCGGATGCACTCTGTCAAGGTAAATGCCATTACAGCCAATAGAAATATAAAACTTCTTGAAGAGCAGGCGAGAGAATTTTCTCCCCGCCTTGTTTCCGTTTCCGATAAGTCACTTTATAATGATCTAAAGCTCGCCCTTGCTGATACCGATATAGAAATCTCCTGCGGAGAGGAAGGAACTCAAAAAGCGGCAACGCTTGAGGGCACAAACCTTGTTGTAAACAGTATCGTCGGCATTGCAGGTCTGCTCCCAACTTTAAGCGCTGTAAATGCAGGCATTGATGTTGCTTTAGCGAATAAAGAATCGCTTGTAACGGGCGGAAATCTTGTTATGAGCCTTGCAAGAGAAAAAGGCGTAAAGATTCTTCCCGTAGATAGTGAGCATTCGGCTATCTTTCAGTGTATGCAGGGATGTAAGCAGTCGGAAGTAAAGAAGATTATCTTGACAGCCTCTGGCGGTCCATTTTTCGGCTACACTAGGGAGCAACTTAAAAATGTGACAAAAGCGCAGGCTTTAAAGCATCCTAATTGGAGCATGGGCGCTAAAATAACTATAGACTCGGCAACCCTTATGAATAAAGGCGCCGAACTTATTGAGGCAGTATGGCTCTTTGATAAGAGGGCAGAGGATATTGAAATAGTTGTGCATAGAGAGTCGATCATCCATTCGCTTATTGAACTCGAGGATAACGCAGTTTTGGCTCAACTTGGAACTCCCGATATGAAGATTCCGATTCAGTACGCCATAACCTACCCCGATAGACTGCCTTCTCCCGCACCTCGCCTCTCGCTTACAGACTGTGCGAATTTAACATTCTATAAACCCGACTATGAGACTTTTGAGGCACTTGCGGCTTGCAAAAAGGCAATAGAACTTGGCGGACTTTATCCCTGCGCAGTAAACTGCGCAAATGAGCAGGCGGTTGCACTTTTCCTTGAGGATAAGATTCCGTTTTATAGAATCGGTGAACTCGTAACTGCGTCTTTGGAATATAAAAATTATTCGGGAGAATATACTTTAAATGATGTTTTGAATACCGATAAAGAAATTAGGGAATATGTAAAGGTAAAAGCAGGTATTTAAAGCAAAATAGAGAAAGGCATCTAATTTATGAATATTGTTTTAACCGTTCTTTTAACGGTTTTAATCTTTGGAGTAATAATTTTTATACACGAATTCGGTCATTTTATCACCGCTAAAATTTTTAAGGTTCGTGTAAATGAATTTGCGCTCGGAATGGGTCCGCGCTTGCTTGGTAAAAAAATAGGCGAGACCGAGTATAATCTGCGCGCTATTCCCATCGGCGGCTTTGTCAGTATGGAAGGCGAGGAAGAGGATAGTCTGGACCCACGCGGCTTTAAAAAGCAGAAGGTCTGGAAGAGAATTATAATCTGCTCGGCCGGCGTTTTTATGAACTTTTTGCTTGGTATTTCCATTGCAATAGGTCTTATTGCAACGAACGGCGAGGCTTACCTTATCGGTACAACGGTTTCACAGGTAGTCGCTAGTGATGCTGAGCTTCAAAAAGGCGATAAAATCCTCTCAATTTCGGGTTATAACATTCTTGTTGGCGAGGATATAACTTTCGGCGTTTCGAGAAGTGATCCTACAGGCAAAACCGAACTTATAGAACTTGAAACCGATTTTGTAGTTTTGCGCGATGGAAAAAAGGTTGAACTAAAAGGTGTTCATCCCTTCGCTCGCATAACGGATGAAAATGGCGAAAAACAAGATGGATATTCCTTTTATGTAAATCCCGAGAAAAAGACTGTCTTAAATGTTATTAAGCATGGTTTTTTTGAGGCAATGTCGTATATCAGAACAACCGTTTTGGGTCTTGCCGATTTGATTACGGGTAGAGTAGGCATTGAAGGCCTCGGCGGAATAGTCAAGGTCGGCGAAGTTGTCGGAGAGGCGGCAAAGTACGGATTTTCAAATATTCTTATGCTTGCCGCAATGCTATCTGTTAATATCGGTGTTATGAATCTGCTTCCCATCCCTGCGCTTGACGGCGGCAGAATAGTGCTTCTTATCTATGAAGGAATCTTTAGAAAACCACTTAACGGCAAGGTTGAATATTTCCTTATTGCCGCAAGTATGATACTTTTGTATGCGCTTATGATTTTTGTAACTATAAAGGACATTGTTTCATTATTTTAAATGGGTGACAATATGAGAAACACAAAAGAAGTTAAAATCGGAAATAAAATAATCGGCGGCAATAACCCCATAGCCGTTCAGTCGATGCTTAACGTGATAAGTACCGACATCGAGGGCAATATCCTTCA
>JAZQLL010000037.1:0-4266 GCA_045542675.1 Oscillospiraceae bacterium | reverse complement strand
GCAAATTTCTTGGCCTTTATTAAAGGAAGATAAGGCTTTACAGGATGTCCCGAAAGGAACATTCCGATAGTTTCCTTCTCAAACTTAAGAATGACATCGTTTGAATATTCGGGCATGTTAGGTAGTCCCGCGCTATCGTCTACAACTTCCTGCTCCGCGCCCATAGCAAAGAGGTTGGTCTGGCCATACATAGTTCTTCTATTTTCAGCCTCAACCCTATCAAAAACTGCAAGATAGCCATTCATCATTTGCTGACGGTTATGCCCGAGCGAATCCAAAGCGCCACTTTTTATAAGACTTTCTACGGATTTCTTATTGAAATCCCTGCCGTAAAGACGCTTACAAAAATCATAGAATGACCTAAACTCACCATCTACAGTTCTGCTCTTAATAATGGCATTTATTACGCCTTTACCCAAGTTTTTGATTGCAAGAAGACCAAACCTTATATCGTTTCCCGCAACCGCAAATCCTTCCTCACTTTGTGAAATATCAGGGGGAAGCACCTTTATTCCCATTTCGTTGCAAGCAGAAATGTACGAGATGAGTTTATCGGTGTTATCGAGCACGCTTGTCATCAGTGCCGCCATAAATTCTACGGGGTAATGGCACTTGAGATAAGCCGTTTTATATGATACAAAAGCATAAGCCGCGGCATGCGATTTATTAAAGGCGTACGACGCGAAGCTGAGCATCTGGTCGAATATCTCGTTAGCCGTTTTCTCGTCTACACCCCTCTTTATTGCGCCGTCACACTCATCGGAGCCGTATACAAAGTTTTTGCGCTCTTTTTCCATTACATCAAACTTTTTCTTTGACATAGCTCTCCTTACAAGGTCAGCTCTGCCAAGCGAAAATCCCGCAAGTTCACGGAATATTTGCATAACCTGTTCCTGATATACTATACAACCGTATGTAACCTCAAGAATTGGTTTTAAAAGCGGATGTTTATATTTTATCGCATCGGGATTATGTCGGTTTTTATTGTACTGAGGTATAGAGTCCATCGGGCCGGGACGATAAAGAGAAATAACCGCAATAAGATCCTCAATACAGTCTGGCTTAAGGGCAATAAGTTCCTCACGCATACCCGCCGATTCAAACTGGAAAACACCCTTTGTGTTTCCGCGGGATAACATTTCGTAGGTCTTTTTATCGGTAATATCAATATCGTTCTCATCAAAATCGGGATTACGCTTTTTAATAAGTTTAACGGCATCATCAATAACAGTAAGTGTTCTTAGTCCCAGGAAGTCCATTTTCAAAAGTCCCAATTCCTCGAGTGTAGTCATAGGAAATTGAGTGACAATAGAATCGTCGTTCTTCTGCAGAGGAACATAATCAGAAACGGGCTTGTCGGTTATTACAACACCTGCGGCGTGCATAGAACTATGTCTTGGCATACCCTCGAGTTTTTGAGCCATATCTATAAGTTCTTTTACCTGCGCGCTCTCGTTATATTTTTGTGCTAGTTTCTCGGATGTTTTAAGAGCCTTCTCGATGGTGATTTTAAGGTCAGATGGCACAAGTTTTGCGATCTCATCTACCGCCTGGTAGTTCATACCGAGCGCCCTGCCAACATCTCGAATGGCTTGCTTAGCTGCCATTGTTCCAAACGTTACAATTTGAGCAACATGGTCATCACCATATTTTTCGACGACATAATCAATAACTTCCTGACGTCTTTCAAAGCAGAAGTCAACGTCAAAATCAGGCATACTTACTCTTTCAGGGTTTAAAAATCTTTCGAAAAGGAGTTGGTATTTTATAGGGTCAATGCCGGTTATACCGATACAGTAAGCGGCAAGACTACCTGCGCCCGAACCTCTTCCGGGACCTACCGGGATACCCTTATCTTTTGCGAACTTTATAAAATCGTAAACAATCAAATAGTAGGTTATATAACCCATTTTTTCAATTACAGACAATTCATAATTTAGTCTGTCTACGATAGATTTATCCACATTTTCCCCGTACTTCTCATAAAGTCCTTCAAAGCACAGGCGGTAAAAATAATCTCTGTTGGACTCGCCTGTTGGCGATGTATATACGGGAAGTTTGGTGTTTCCAAACTCAAATGAAACATCACATCTTTCGGCAATTTTAGAGGTGTTTTCGATGGCGCCCTCGTAAGATGAGAAAAGCTTACTCATCTCATCCTGGCTTTTGAGGTAAAATTCCTCGGTGGAAAACTCAAGGCCGCCTTCTTCATCAACCGTTCTGTTAGTTTGTATGCATATCAAAACGTGCTGCATGCGCGAGTCTTCTTTGGTTATATAGTGCGCATCGTTTGTGGCAACAAGCCCCACTCCGACCTCTTTGGATAATCTGTAAAGATCGGGTAAAATCTTCTTTTGCTCTACAATTCCATGATCCTGTATCTCAATATAAAAATTGTCTTTACCGAATATATCAATATATGAATTCGCGGATTTCAGCGCACCCTCATAGTCATCATTCATTAATTTACGGGGAATTTCTCCCGCAAGGCAGGCTGAGAGCGCAATAAGACCCTCGGAATATTTTTCTAAGAGTTCAAGGTCTACTCTGGGTTTGCTGTAAAAACCTTCAGTAAATGAGCGGGAAACGAGCTTTATGAGATTTTGATAGCCAACATTATTTTTGCAAAGCAAAACAAGATGATAAGGAGATGAGTCAATACCCGAAACCTTATCAAACCTTGTTCTCGGTGCAACATAAACTTCGCATCCGATAATCGGCTTTATACCCTGCTCCTTACATTCTTTATAGAAATCGATAACACCGTTCATAACGCCGTGGTCTGTGATGGCAACTGCCGTCTGTCCGAGTTCTTTTGCACGACTAACAAGCCTCTTGATTCGGCAGGCGCCATCAAGAAGACTGTATTCGGTATGTACATGAAGATGAACAAAATCAGACAAAATTTTCACTTCCCTAACGTTTCTTTTATTTCCTCTGCCATTTGAACGAGTTTTTTAAGCCTGCGGTCGATTCCCGACTTGCTGAATTCACCGTTTAAGAGTTTTGTCATTTCATTTAAGGAAATTTCCGGATTCTCCAATCTGAAAAGAGCAATCTTTTTCATATCATCGGACAAAGACTCAATTCCTCTTTTAGCAAAAATTAGTTCAATTGCTTCAACCTGCGCGGTTGCAACATCAATGGTTCTTTTAAGGTTTGCAGTTTCGCAGTTATTCTGCCTGTTAATGCGGTTTCTAAGGTCTTTTATTACCTTAAGGTCCATAAATCCCAAAACCATTTTAACGGCGCCAATTCCCGTTAAAATATCCTCAATCGCACTGCTATCCTTAAAATAGACAACATAACTGCCTCTGCGAAGCATAGTTTTAGGTTTAAGAGACAGTGACGAAAGCATATTTTCGGCGGTTAAAGCATTGCTCTTATTCTTAAATATAAATTCAAGGTGATATTCGCTCTCGGGATCCGAAACGCTTCCGCAAGCGAGAAAGATGCCCTTAATAAACGCCCAGGTTATACTCTCATCCAGAGACAACAAGCTTATATGCTCGGCAAACTTTCCGCAGTTAAAACTGTCGTATATATTTTTGCATACAATTTTATCTTTTATATGTATCTGGTGAAGCGTTTTTCTTATACCGTCTATTTTAAATAAACACTCTTCGCCGATATTTATTCTATAGAGTTTAGAAATCTGGCTGAGAATATACTCTGCAACTTCTTTACACTCTAAAATTAATTCAATTTCGCTTTCCGAATACTTTTTTGCATCAAAAAGAAACCCGTAAAGCAAAGCAGCTTTACAGCCTTCAGACATCTTATATGTCTCGCAGACTTCACTTTTCACTTCATTCGAAAAACTCATTTTTCACACCAATCAAGCCTTATTTATATCTCTATGATTTACATTGGAAATAAGTCCGAGTTGCTTTACATGTTCGCAAATCAAACTAGAGAAAACTACCGAGCGGTGTTTTCCACCGGTGCAACCTATCGCAATAACAAGTTGACTCTTGCCCTCGTTTATATACAAAGGCAATAAGTAATCTATCATATCAAGAAGTTTGTTCTTAAACTCTTCTGATTTAGGTTGCGACATAACAAAGTCATAAACAGGCTTATCAAGGCCCGTCATATTTTTAAGTTCCGCATCATAAAAAGGATTTGGCAGACATCTTACATCGAAAACCAAATCCGCCTCCGCAGGAAGACCGTACTTAAAGCCGAACGACATACAGTGGACAAGCATAGATTTATTGATATCACTCATGAAAAGAGTTGTAACGCGCTCTTTAAGTTGTTGCA
>JAZQLL010000036.1:0-2012 GCA_045542675.1 Oscillospiraceae bacterium | reverse complement strand
TGCGCAGTTTAACTGTGCTTCGCTTTCGGCACTTAATCTTGAGTCAAAACCGCTTATCGTTGCGGCACTTGGCGGACTTATAGATTATCTGCAGGAAACCCAGATGAGTGGACTTAGCAGATTAAACAGAGTTGAACTTTACCAGACAGAGCAGTTTATGAACCTTGATATAACTGCCAGAAATAACCTCGAACTTACACAAAGTATGCACAAAGGCGAGAAGTATGGCACTCTTCTTTGGGTGCTCGACCAAACTCAGACCGCAATGGGTCATAGACTACTTAGAAACTATATCCAACAGCCGCTTATGAGTGTGAGCGATATTATGCGCAGACAAAATGCGGTAAGTGAACTTTATTCAAACAGTATTATGCGTGAGGAAATTCGTGATAGACTGAAGGATATTTACGACTTAAAGAGAATTCTGACAAGGGTTGTGTTTGGTAACGTAAGCCCCAGAGAACTTAATTCTCTTGCATATACTGCCGAGCAGATTCCGCCCATTATAAAGTCGCTTGAAGGAGCAAAAGGTGCTCTGCTCACCGAAATTCGCTCAAATATCGATCCTCTTGATGATATTAAAGAAATGGTAACAAGCGCCATAATGGACGAGCCTGCGGCTATTTTGCGCGATGGCGGATACATTAGGGATGGCTATAATGCCGATCTTGATACATTCAGAGATATTCTCCAAAACAGTAAGGGATTTCTTGCGAAAATCGAGGCGTCCGAAAAAGAAAGAACAGGCATAAGGACCCTTAAAGTCGGATTTAATAAGGTGTTTGGATACTATATTGAGGTTTCAAACTCCTTTAAAGACCAGGTGCCCGAGGAGTATATCCGTAAGCAGACTTTAACTGGTGGAGAGCGATATATCACTCAGGAACTTAAAGAAATCGAGGCAAAGGTACTTACAGCGGGTGAACGCTCTGTTGCCCTTGAATATGAACTGTTTACAGAACTTAGAAATAAAGTTTCTGCGCAACTTGACAGAATTCAGAGAACCGCGGATGCACTTTCGGTGCTTGATGTTATGTGCTCACTAGCACACGTTGCGGTCACAAATAACTATGTTTGTCCTGCTATTAATGTATCGGGTGAAATCTCGATAAAAGAGGGCAGACATCCGGTAGTCGAGCAACTTACTCTCACTCCGTTTGTGCCTAATGACACAAACCTTGATTCGAATGATAATGCTATCGCAATCATAACAGGTCCCAATATGGCGGGTAAATCAACCTATATGCGCCAGGTAGCGCTTATAACTATTATGGCGCAAATCGGAAGTTTTGTTCCCGCAAGCGATGCCAATATCTCGGTTGTCGATAGCGTATTTACCCGTATCGGCGCATCGGATGACTTAGCATCGGGTCAGTCAACCTTTATGATGGAAATGAATGAGGTATCATTCATACTTAAAAATGCCACCAAGGATAGCCTTCTCATTCTTGATGAGGTTGGTAGAGGTACTTCGACATTCGATGGAATGAGTATTGCAAGAGCGGTGCTCGAGTACATAGCCAATAAAAAGAAATTGGGCGCAAAAACACTCTTTGCAACCCATTATCACGAACTCTCGGTACTCGAGGACAAGCTTTCTAATGTGAAAAATTACAATATACTCGTTAAAAAACGTGGTGAGGAAATCATTTTCCTAAGACGAATTGTTCGCGGCGGAACCGATGACAGTTACGGTATTGACGTTGCTCGCCTTTCGGGAATCCCGAGCGAAATTATCCGCCGTGCAAAAGAGATTCTTAAGAGCCTAGAGGAAGGTAAAGAGGTTGAATTTAAAGGAAACATCAAGGATGATGGTCCTCAGTCTGAGGATGGTTATCAGATTTCCTTTGAGACTTCAAACAATCTGCCTTTAGTTGAGAAAATCCGCGCAATAGATGTGGATGTTTTGACTCCCCGTGAGGCAATAAATATTTTATTTGAACTTAAAAAGATTGCAGACGATGAATAAAAGAGGTGAAAACTTTGGGCGAAATTCGTGTTTTAGATAAGCA
>JAZQLL010000035.1:0-2866 GCA_045542675.1 Oscillospiraceae bacterium | reverse complement strand
ACCGCTTACTGCATCGGATGGACACATAAAACTCCCGAATGTTGTTTTAAGCCGGGATGGTAAATACATAAGCGTCTAAAATTTTCTCTTACAAACAACAAATGAAACAGGCGCCGCATGGCGCCCGGTCCTGTTATTTTTATTAACTATTAAAAGAATACTTCTGTAGCCTTCTTCTTAATCTCTGCAGATGCGATGAAGGGGATTCTTGTTGTGTAACCGTTCTTTGCAGCAACGATCTGCTTTGCGGGCCAATCGAAGATGTCTCTGTTCCAGGTGTTTACTGTGTCGTTATAAAGCTCACGAGCAGCAGTAATCTCTCTCTGGAGATACATATTCTGTTTCATGGCGTCAGCAATACCTGCGTGTGCCTGAAGTTCGGGATAGTTCTCAAATGCAACGCTGATGTTGTTTGCAACTGCATCGAGCTGGCCTGCAACTTCGTTTCTGTTATCTTCGCTTACGGGGTTACCGCTTCTATACTTAGCGATGTTCTCGTATGTAGTCTTATCAAGGTCAATAGCCTTCTCAACGAGTTTTGCACAGTTCTGAAGAATAACAACTCTCTGCTCGAGGTAGTTATCGATCTGGGAAGCGTTGTGCTGAATCTTCTGCTCTAACTGCTGGAAGTAGTTCTTAGCCTTAATCTTCATGATAAGGAATACGAGTCCGGGGATGATTCCGAGACACCAAAGGATGATTTCAAATACCAATGAACCTTTGCCAACGGTTACAGGGATTTTTTTCGCGATAACGTTTGTATCCAAACCTTCCTCGCGAATGTCTGTGCCGAGTTCGTCTAACTGATTTGCCATTTTAGTTTCCTCCTAAATTATCTTAATATTTTTGCAACTACGCCGTGAAGATATGCTTCGTCGTGCGCAGAAATATCTGATGTTGTTCCAACTGCATCGGGGTTATACTGCTCTACTGTCATATTGGTGATGTTAACAAGAGGAATGTACTCGATCCAGGGCACCGGAACGTCGTGGTAACGTCCGTCACCGCCATATACGGGAACGTAATCCACTCTCTCAACTGTTGCATAAGAGTAAGCGGTTACTGCAACATTATCCTTATCACCTTGCTTTGATACCATTTCTGTCTTAAGAATTGTATCTGTTGCGGTTTCAGGATGTGCAAATACCGAGGGATTAAATGCATTAGCCATAACCTCGTGCTCATAAAGAGTAAAGTTACTTGCAAACGCCTCGGGGATCTCCATCGATGCACAGGGCTCGTCTATGTATGCAGGAACTGCCATTAAGGGAGCAAAGTTAAAGAACAGTGACTTAAAGTAATCGGTGTTGAAGTTAAGGAAGTTGAGCTTTGCAATATCAACCGAATACGAATAGTAATTTGCAGGGGAAGTATCGAGTGTACGATTCTGTGCGTGCTCACAGGTTACAACATTAAATCTACGGAGTTTGTTGAAATAGAAATCGTCTCCATAACCCGTATTGCTCTTTACGAGAGAAACCATATTTCTCTGCGCAAGAGGTGTGAACATAAGTCTGTACTGTACCTCTTGGTCACGGTCGAGAGCATCAAAAAGAACCTCAAACTCGGTGTTTGCCATCTCCTGAAAGCTTCCACCCTCTTTAGTTGCCTTCTGGGTCATTTTCTTAAGCTGTTTTTCGCCGTGTTTAACCTTCTTAGCGATCTCCTTTTCGCTGAGTTTCTCTGTGTGCTGGGGAGAACGGCTGAATGTAAGGTCGGGAGCCGCCTGGTTTCCGTATCCAAGCGATGTATAGTAGTAATAATTGGGCTTAGGCTTAACAACCTCGGCGTAAAGTGTCTGAGTTCTTGTTCTGGTTCTCAGGTCGCCGTTGCTATCATAATATGTCTCGGTCCAGGTAATAGTCAAACTACCCTGATATGTATGAGTTCCCATCTCGTGAACGTGGCGGCAACTTAAAATAAAGGGGTTGCCAACGAACTTACCCGAAACGGTATCAGTTACCGAGGACTCATCATCGTTCATGTCAACATAGTCATACTTATTGATAAACAGAGCTCTCTGCTCATTTGTAAAGTATTCCTCAAACGACATCTCGGGAATTGTCTTTTCAATAAGATTATAGGTGTCTCTCTCATCAAAAAGGACATTAAGGGGAGCCATCTGCGCCTCTGCCTCTGCGAGAAGTTCAGCCGCTCTTGCCTCATACTTTTCTTTAATGCTGCTGGCATCCTTTATAATAGGATTAACTTTCCAAAAAAGGAAGGTTGTGCATGCGGCGGCGAGAAGCACGCCGATTACGATAAGCCAAGCATTTCCCGAAAATCCTGATACCAAAAGAATAGTTCCCAATACCATACCTATTATAAGGAATACTCTCAGGGTTTTGTAGCGGGAGATTTTTTTGCCGATTTCTGAAATCTTTTTGTTTTCCTCGTCATACTCTCTTACTGTCTGGCGGTTCTCCTCAACATCGATTCCCGATTTTTTGACAAGATCCTCAAAGTAATCAAGAGTATTTTGTTCGTGCTCTTGTCTTCCTTGATCCTCATAGTATTTCAGAGGATCATAAAGTCTGTCTGTGCCCAACTTTTTCACTCCTTATTGTTAATAAAGTATGAACTTATTATGACATATAAATCCTATAATTTCAACAATATTCGACAAAAAAATGTATTTTTTGCACAATTTTTACGGTTGAAATTGTAAATTCGGTATGTTACAATAAAATCACAAAACATTTGGAGGTAATACTATGACAAAATTTAACACCATGCCCTTCCTTAGTGTTCTCGCAGCGCTTACCGCAGTTGCCGCAGTTGTATTGCTCTTTATCTTTGTGTTCCCTAAGAAGAAAAGAGACAATCTGCCCAAACTTCTGAAAATGGTTTGCGACTTTTTCACCTT
>JAZQLL010000034.1:0-5220 GCA_045542675.1 Oscillospiraceae bacterium | reverse complement strand
GTAGGTTTATTAATGGGGATGAGGCAGTATTCGCGTTAGTTAATCAAACCGTATCGTCTCATAATTTGTTTACTTATTGTGAGAATAAGTCGGAGGCCAAGCGGTCTTAGGAAGACAACTCCATGGAACAACTCCTTGGCTCACAGAACGACATGGCTACGATCCGACTTGTAGGTTTATTAATGGGGATGAGGCAGTATTCGCGTTAGTTAATCAAACCGTATCGTCTCATAATTTGTTTACTTATTGTGAGAATTATCCTATAAATAGAATAGATGCCTTGGGGTATTCGTATGATCAAATAGTTGCAAATCAGGTATCTATTACAAAAATTCTTGCGATATTTAGTGTGTGGCTCGTAGACAATCTAAAAACAGGACTAGTGAAGGTTGCGGGATATGTCGGAAAAATTGTGGCGCCTATTGCAGCAAAACTACTTTGGTGGAAACCAATGATAATGGCTATAGTCATTGCTGCTGCAGTTGCAATTGTGGTGGGATTAATTGCTATTTATTTTTCGAAGAAGACAAAGATCCCCAATAAACTCAAATCTGGTAAAAAAGTTAAAACGCCAAAAACTCACAAAGGAGAATTTACGAAAAAAAAGGGAGGCTCCTATACCCACAAAAAGACTGGATGGGAATTCGAAAAATCCAAGGATGGACATTATAATGGAGATCATTGGCATGCGCGTCCTAAAAACGGTAAAACAGGTGATTATTATAATATAGATTTAGATGGGAATATTTTGAGCTGATTATAGGTTAAAAAGGTGAAGTATGAAAGAAATAAGAAATAAAAAACCATTAAAATTTGATAGCAAAATGTATTCCTTCTCGCCTGTATTTATAACGAGCAAACTTTATTGGGATGGCGGAATACAAACGGACAGTTCCTTGGCTGAAAAAGCAAAATTTTACTATTTATCAGCAAAAATGTCTAATGTGATTTGCGACCTTATAACCTTGGTAGATGAAAGGGCTTATATAGGTAGTTCGTTGTGTGAATACGAGAAAATATATGCTAGTTGGTCGGATTTAAAAATGTATGAAATATTTCGAGAAATATCGGGAACTATTCGTGACAAAAGGCTCTACGAGCTTGTGCTACCAGAGGATTGTGGTATTGTTGATTTAATTGTGGAATCAAACTTCAGGTATCTTTCTCATATTTCGTTTTATTTACCAAAGGCCGATGTGATTCTGTTACCCACTTGTCACACCGAAATATTAGTTTATGCAAAAGATATAAACAAAATAAGAGAATTGGTAATACCAATATTAGAGAAACATTCGAGTGACGGATTTCAAATTTTTTTGAAACAGGACGGAGACGGTTCTGTTATCCCTAATGACCGATAACTAAACCAACAAAAAAGGGTGGCTATGCCACCCTTTTTTCTCCGCCCGCCAGCTCAAAACTTGACAAAATGTCAAAAAGACTAGCGGAAGCGACTTGACAAAATGTCAAGAAATACATTTTTTAGTGTCTGATTGCAAAATTAAAACGACCGGGTTTTAACACTCGGTCGTTTTTTCTTATTTAAACTTATAGGTTGTTGTGGTTTTGTAAGGCTCGCCTGCGCGAAACACAGGTGCGGCAAAATTTTCGTGATTTACCGCGTCGGGATAGTACTGTGTCTCAAAGCAGATGCCGCCGCGGTGCTTATATATAGCGCCGCGCTTGCCCTTTTCTTGTGTGAGGAAGTTGCCTGAATAAATCTGGCAACCGGGAAGGTCGGTGTAAACTTCCATAGAAATTCCGCTTACTTCGCCGCAAAGCTCGGCAACCTTTTTAAACTCGCCGCCGTTGTTAAGACACCAGTTATGGTCATACCCCTTGCCAAAGCGCAGGGCCTCAAAATCGGCATCAATATCTCTGCCAACCTCTTTAGGAGTTCTGAAATCCATAGGCGTTCCTGCAACGTCGGGCAAAAGCCCTGTTGGGATAGACTCGCAATCGGTGGCGGTAAATTTATCGGCATCGATAAAGGCGGTGTGTTTTAGAATACTGCCTGAATCGTGACCGTTGAGATTAAAATAACTGTGATTTGTCAGGTTTATAACTGTTTCAGCATCCGAAACGGCGTAGTAATCGATTTTAACAGCGTTATCATCGGTGAGGGTATATGTAACATCCACATCGAGATTGCCCGAAAAACCTTGATCGCCATCGGGACTATGCAGAGAAAACGTTATAAAATTCTCGCCGAAATCCTTAACCTGCCAAATACGGAAATTGTAAAAATCAAAGCCGCTATGAAGGTTATTCTTGCCATCGTTCTTATCAAGAGCGAACCTTTTTCCGTTGAGTGAAAAGGCGGCGTTCCCAATGCGGTTGGCATTTCTGCCGACAGTTGCGCCAAAGAAAGTGCCGCTCGGGCCCTCATAACCTAAGGGATCATCATAACCGAGCACAACGTCGTAAAGTTTACCGCTGCGACTGGGCACATATAGAGAATAAAGAGTGGCTCCGAAATCGGAGACTTCCATAATCATTCCGTTTTTGTTTTCAAAACAGTAGAGCGCGGCCGCTTCACCTTTGGAATTTTTTCCAAAACACAGTTTTTTCATACAAGACTCACATTAATCGAGAAAATCTCTCAGTTTCTTGCTTCTACCGGGGTGGCGCAGCTTTCTAAGCGCCTTAGCCTCGATCTGACGGATGCGCTCACGGGTTACGTTAAACTCTTTTCCCACCTCTTCAAGTGTTCTGGGCCTGCCGTCCTCAAGGCCGAAGCGCAGACGCAAAACCTTTTCTTCTCTGGGAGTTAAGGTTGAGAGAACCTTGCCAATCTGCTCTTTTAAGAGGGTGTATGATGCTGCCTCGGCGGGTGCGGGAGCATCGTCATCAGGGATAAAGTCGCCAAGGTGGCTATCCTCTTCCTCGCCGATGGGGGTTTCAAGCGAAACGGGCTCCTGAGATACGCGCATGATCTCGCTTACCTTCTCAACCGGCATATCGATTTCTGCGGCAATCTCTTCTGCGGTAGGTTCGTGGCCGTTTTTATGTAACAGCTGACTTGAAACCTTTTTAACCTTATTAATAGTCTCCACCATATGAACGGGGATACGAATAGTTCTTGCCTGGTCGGCGATAGCTCTTGTGATGGACTGTCTTATCCACCAGGTAGCGTATGTCGAGAACTTAAATCCTTTGGTGTAGTCAAACTTCTCAACTGCCTTGATAAGACCGAGGTTTCCTTCTTGGATAAGGTCTAAAAACTGCATTCCTCTGCCGACATATCTCTTTGCAATACTTACAACAAGACGAAGGTTTGCTTCGCTAAGACGCTTTGCCGCCGCCTCGTCACCTGCTGCCATTTGCTCAGAGAGAGCGAGTTCCTCTTCTGCCGAAAGCAGGGGAACGCGTCCGATTTCTTTAAGATAAACCTTAACGGGATCGTCAACATTTGCGGTCTCGGTTGATTCCTCGGAGTCGGTGAGACTCTCTAAAGGCAGGTTTTCCAAATCGGTGTCAATATCGAGCTCCATATCCTCAACTATCTTGATATTTGAGCCTTCGATTTTCTCGTAAAGTTTATCAACCTGCTCAACGTCAAAATCAAATTCCTCGAGCAAATCGTTAATCTGCTTTGTGGTAAGTTCGCCACGCTGTTTACCGATTTCGATAAGGTCGGTTATAAGCTTGTTTCTGTCTTGTGCACCCATACTTTAATTTACTCCTCTATTTTTTATCTCTTCCTAGTTTTTCGACAAGTGCCATAAGGCTCTCATCATCTAAATCCTTAACATTTTCTCCCGAAAGGGCGTGTTTATCCTTTTCACTTTTGAGAGAGGCAATAATTTCCTCAAATTGCTCACTCGTTCGAACGCGGCTTCCGTCTCGGGTTATAACCGAGGCGAGCCTGCTCATTTCCTCGGGAGTCAGCCTGCCCGAAAGCGACATTAGATCAAGCGTGTCACACTCGCTCGCTACCGACAAAATGGTTTCATACATTTTTTTGCCCCAATCGGTGACAAAATCCTCGCTCGTTATCGAGTTTTTGTCCAAAATCTTCAAAAAGTCGGGGTTGTACAGTAGTGATCCGAGCAGCCACTCTTCACAAACGGCCGCCGAGAGCAGTTTTCGTTTCTGCGGATTTAGGTTATCGCGAGAACCGTTTTGTACGGTCAGACTTTGGCGCTCTTTTTTCGCCTGCGCATTTTTGCTTTGGCGAATGAGTCCGTTTACATTTTGCGATATTGCCCCAGCTGAAACGTTAAGGGTATTTGCAAGGCGGGATATATAAACATCCCGCTCGATAGCGTTATTTATATTTGCAAGGAAAATTGACGCCTCTTTAAGCGCCGCCACCTTGCCTGCATCCGACATAACGTCGTGCTTCTTTAAAATTGCATCAATTTCGTTCTCGACCGCCGTTACGCTCGAGGACAAAAGCTGGGCAAACCTTTGTTTGCCGTATTTCTTGATATATTCGTCGGGATCTTTGGCACCGGAAATCTTTATGATTCTTGCCGAAACACCCGCGCTGTCTAAGAGTGAAAAACTGCGGCGAGCCGCCTTTTGACCTGCCTCGTCTGAGTCGGTCGCAATAAGCACCTCGGGCACATACTTTGCCATTATGCGAACCTGGTTGTCGGTAAGGGCGGTGCCCAAGGGGGCAACGGCGTTATCAAAACCTGCCTTATGCAGCGCGATAACATCCATATAACCCTCGCAAAGAATGAAAAATCTATCCTTGCCCGATTTTGAAAGTTCCTCGGCAAAATTCGAGGATTTGGCATAATTTAATGCATAGAGATTACGGTTTTTGACAAAAACTGCCGTCTCGGGAGAGTTAATGTACTTAGGCCCGTTATCTTCGCTACTGAGTTTTCTGCCGCCGAACGCTATAACATTTCCGCGAATATCGATGATAGGGAACATAAGGCGGTTTCTGAAAAAGTCAATAAAATTGCCCTTCTGTGTTCGTGTGGCAACGCTTGCCGCCGCCATTTCTGCATCGGTAAAACCTTTTTTTCTAAGGTGCTTTATAAGGCTATCCCAACTGTCAGGGGCGTACCCTAAGCCGAAACGGTTGATGGTTTCCATATCAAGACCGCGGTCGGTAATGTACCCAGGCGCCGCCGCTCCCTGAGGAGCGAGCAGAGCCGCATGGAAAAATCTTGCGGTCTCGCGGTTGATTTCTAAAATACGCCCTTTAAGGCGCATAGCTCCGTCGTCCATATTATCCTCGGGAACAGAAAGTCCCACCTT
>JAZQLL010000033.1:0-21184 GCA_045542675.1 Oscillospiraceae bacterium | reverse complement strand
TGCATTCGCAAGCAAAGAAAGAAGAACCTTAAGGTAATCTTCTTTTGCGAGTTTTAAATGCTTATTTACGACAGAGCGGGGGACAACGAATATGTCATTCCAATCCCCAAGATTTATTTTGTAGGGCATTTTATCATTTCCTCATTAATTTTTTTGCGGGAACGAAGATTATTATATCATATTATTTTTTATAAGGGTAGTACCTTTTTAAAGATTTTATTAAAAATTTATTCCACTTTTGTGCCTTATGCCAGGAGATTACACTGTAAACTGTGGTTTACATAATTCAGTTTACATAATTATTGTTAGGTTTACATAATTTTTAGCCACGAAAATTTGTGAGAATGACGAAAATATAGAAATTTGGCAACATTGCTTGAATCTTGTGAATAAATATTGTATTATAGATGTACAGATTTTTTGTTTTAAAATATTGTGTAAATTTACATAATAAAAAATCATTTTTACAAACGTTCACGCATATTATTTACAAGGTATTGTAAAGGATGTGTGGATATGAGAAAAATCATAATACGGACAAGTAGCAGTGAAAACGGTTCGCTTTTTTCTGACCGTTTTTTTGTTTGCTTTTTGGCAGTGTTTGTCTCGGCGCTTGTTGTTGGCGCTATTTTTTCGGGTTTTTATTCTCAAAATACTGATTCTGTGCTTTACGCTATTTGTAAACAGAATCTTGATTTTGTTGGAGAAAGTAGCGTTTTTTCAATCTTTTTATATAATTTTTTATCTTGTTTAGTTTATCTTATTTTAATATATTCATTTGGAATGTGTTCTGTTGGAACAGCGTTTCTTTATATGATAGCGTTTATTTTTGGCATTGGTAAGGGAATATTTATTGGATTTTTATATCCGAGTGAGAATTTCTCGGGGATAATCGGTAAAATCGTCTCTTTTGTTCCGCAAAATATACTACTTTGCTCTACTATAATATTTGCGCTAAATTTTGCCGCAAAAATGTCTGTGCAAAACTTTAAAACAACCGCACAGATTGATATGGGAAGTTCCCAGTACATTAGTTTTAAAAGGTATAATCAAAGGTTTTTGTTATACTCGTCACTTATTATTGTGTACTGCTTGTTCGATGCGATAATTATGAAATTTTACTTGTAAAAGAAAGGATGTGAATCGATATGTTTGACCTGCTTGAAGAGTACAAAAAGTATCTTATAAGCGAACTGGGCGTTTCAAAAAGCACCTATGACTCTTACATAAGAGATGTAACGAACTATTTGAGTTTTGTCGATATATCGGTGTCACATAACCTTTCGGATGTAACTTCTAAAGATGTAGACAAATATAGAACAGCACTTGAGAAAAACGGAAAAACCGCATCTACTATAAACAGAAGTTTTGCATCTATCAAAAACTTTTACAAGTTCCTTAGATTAAGTCACAAAAATATTTCTGATCCGACAGGGGAAGTTCACTGCATAAAATGTGACAGAAAAGTTCCTGTAATTCTTTCCGGAAAAGAAGTGGACAAGCTTCTTAGCGCACCGGATACGCATACACCTAAGGGTTGCAGGGATAAGGCAATGCTTGAACTGCTTTATGCTACCGGAATGAGAGTTTCAGAACTTATCAATCTTGAACTTGATGATTTTCACCCCAAGGGAATGATAGTTTGTTGTAAAGGCGATGATAATGTTCGCTCAATACCCGTTTATAAAACCGCAAGAAATGCAGTACAGGAGTATCTTTTGAGGGTTTATCCATACTATTCGCGCAGTGAAAACAATGCTTTGTTTATAAATATGAATGGTAGTAAGTTGACAAGGCAGGGATTCTGGAAAATAATCAAAGGATATGCCGATGAATTAGGCTTCGGGGAAAAAATAACTCCGCATACACTTCGGCATTCTTTTGCTACACATTTGATAGAAAACGGTGCAAGTGTTGAGGACGTTAAAGAAATGCTTGGACATGCCGACATATCTTCAACACAAATTTATGCACAAATTGTAAACAATCGGTTTAAAGATACATATAACCGTTGCCATCCGCGTGCAAAGAGAGTATAATAGATGTGTTAACTAGCCTTTAAGGAGGAAAAATAAATTGGCAGGCTTTTTTGGGATGTTTGATCCAACCCGCGAGGGAAAAGGTGTATCAAAGAATGAAAAGAAAAAGAGAAGATTTTTTGTGTTTTTCGAAATTTATTTCAGAAAATTCACTAAAATTTTCTTTTTAAACATTATATATGTTCTTGTGTGCCTTCCTATTGTCACAATAGGTCCGGCAACAGCGGCACTTACATACTGTATGAGAAACTTTGCGCGAGAAGACCATGCCGATATTTCGGATTTCTTTATTCAGTTCAAAAAGAACTTCTGGCAGGGACTTTTGGTGTGGTTTACCTTTACACTGGCATTTGCCGTTGCAATTTTCGGTCTTATTTTCTACAATGCGCTTATGAAAAACAATAACATATTCGGTTATTTTGGATTTGTTATAGCAATAATAGCCACCATTATTTTACTGTTTATGTCATATTATGCATACATGATTATCGTTACATTTAAGGTAAATTTCAGGCAACTTATAAAGGACTGCTTCCTTTTTGCAATAGCAGGACTTGGTAGAAATATAATTACTACCCTTATTCTTGGAATTATAGGTGGATTCCTTGTAATCTATGGCGTGTTACCCATTGTGGCTCCGTTATTTAACAGTGAAATACCCGCTTCTATAGATGCGGTATGTCTTGCCGCCGCAATGTATCTTTTCTTTATTCCTTCGCTTGTATCATTCATTGTTAACTTCAACATTTACCCCTGTGTAAAACAGTTTATGATCGATCCAACGCTTGCACAACAAGCGGCCGAACAATCGGAAGAAGAAGCAATTTTCAAGGACGCAGAATAATAAAAAGGCTTGTAATCGAATGATTACAAGCCTTTTGTCTTTATACATTGAATCTAAATAGCGTAACGTCTCCGTCTTTCATAACATATTCTTTTCCTTCAAGACGGACAAGCCCTTTTTCTTTTGCGGCCGCAATGCTTCCGCAAGCCATAAGCTCGTCGTACGAAATTATTTCTGCACGAATAAATCCACGCTCAAAATCAGTGTGAATTTTGCCGGCCGCCTGAGGAGCCTTGGTGCCAATTTTTATGGTCCAGGCTCTGACTTCCTGCTTGCCTGCGGTAAGAAATGACATAAGACCTAAAAGGGAATAGGACTCCTTTATAAGTCTGTCAAGACCTGATTCGTTAAGTCCGATGTCCTGCAGGAACATGAGCTTATCATCATTGTCCATATCGGAAATTTCTTCCTCGATTTTTGCACAAATAGGAAGGACACCCGATTTCTCTGCGGACGCTATAGCCGAAACTTCCTTATAGAAAGCATTATCATCAATTCCGCCAAGGAAATCGTCTTCCTTCATATTTGCGGCGTAAATAACCGGTTTGTCTGAGAGAAGTGAAACGGTCGAGAGAAGTTTATCTTCGTCTTCTGTTCGATCAAAACTGCGTGCAGTTTTACCTTCCTCAAGATGTGCTTTTAATCTTTCTAAAAGTTCAACTTCTACAGCAAGAGATTTATCACCCTTGAGTGCTTTTTTAGTCCTGTCAATTCTGCGCTCGAGTATCTCAATGTCGGAGAAGATAAGCTCTAAATTGATTGTTTCTATGTCTCTTGCGGGACCAACAGAGCCATCAACGTGAATTATATTAACATCTTCAAAACAACGAACAACATGAATAATGGCATCAACCTCACGAATATTTGCAAGGAATTTGTTTCCCAGACCTTCGCCCTTAGATGCTCCCTTAACAAGTCCTGCAATATCAACAAACTCGATAACTGCATAGGTCTTTTTATCTGAATCATACATTTTTTCAAGTTCGTCGAGTCTGCTATCGGGAACGGTTACCATTCCCACATTGGGCTCAATGGTACAGAAAGGATAGTTGGCACACTGCGCACCTGCGTTGGTTATAGCATTAAAAAGGGTACTTTTTCCGACATTCGGAAGCCCCACAATACCTAGTTTCATTAAAGTTTCTCCTTTGAAGAATTCATTTTTTTATATTATAGACCAAATTTCTCCTTTTTTCAAGCCAAAAAACAACAAAATTATCGTTTAAAATGTTTACAAATCAATAAAAAGTGTGTTATACTTATATGAATAGAAATTTAACCTATTTAGGAGTTGAAAAAATGAGTACAGAGTTGGAAAAGAATTTTGGATGTCGCGTGTTTAATGACGATGTTATGAAGCAGCGTCTTCCCGAGGATGCTTATAATAGCCTTGTTTCCACAACCAAGAAAGGATTGCCCTTAAATCCCGAACTCGCCGAAACTGTTGCTGCGGCTATGAAAGATTGGGCAGTAGAGCAGGGGGCAACTCATTTTACACATTGGTTCCAACCTATGAATAATGTAACTGCGGGTAAATTTGACGCATTTTTAACTCCTACTCAGGACGGGAAATCAATGCTTGAATTTTCCGGCAAAGAACTTGTTATGGGCGAGCCTGATGCATCAAGTTTCCCCTCGGGTGGTCTCAGAGTAACATTTGAGGCGAGAGGATATACAGTATGGGATCCTAATTCGCCCGCATTCATCAAAGATAAGAGTTTATATATTCCTACCGCTTTTTGTTCCTACACAGGTGAAGCGCTCGACCATAAGACACCGCTCGTGCGCTCTATATCTGCCGTTTCTGAGCAGGCTCTGAGGGTTTTAAGATGTCTTGGTGATAATGAAACATCAAGGGTAATCCCCACAGTTGGAGCAGAGCAGGAGTATTTCCTCGTTGATAGAAAAGACTATGAAAATCGTCTTGACCTTAAGATCTGCGGCAGAACTCTTTTCGGTGCTAGAACCGTAAAAGGTCAGGAACTTGATGACCACTACTGCGGCAGAATCCGTCTTCGCGTTTCCGAGTATATGCATAAGTTAGATGAGGAACTCTGGAAACTCGGCGTTGGCTCAAAGACAAAGCATAATGAGGCGGCGCCCGCTCAGCACGAACTCGCTCCGCTTTATTCTGAGGCAGATATTGCGTGCGACCATAATCAGATCATTATGGAAACTATGCGAACCGAGGCAAAGAAACTCGGGCTCGCTTGTCTTCTTCATGAAAAGCCTTTTGCGGGAGTTAACGGAAGTGGTAAGCACAATAACTGGTCACTTTCAACCGATTTGGGAGAAAATCTCTTCTCATGCGGTAAAAATCCCGAGCAAAATATTAAGTTTTTAACCTTTCTTTGCGCAGTAATCATTGCTGTTGATAAATACCAGGATCTTATCAGATTTTCTGCCGCTTCGGCAGGTAATGATTGCCGCCTTGGAGGAAATGAGGCTCCTCCAAGCATCATCTCTATTTTCCTCGGCGATGATCTTACAGATATTATTACTCATATGGCAAATCACACTGCGCAGAGCCAAACAAAGACCACTAAATTGCTCGACGATATAGATGTTCTTCCTACTCTTAACCGCGATTCTTCTGATAGAAACAGAACATCTCCGCTCGCATTCACGGGTAATAAATTCGAGTTCAGAATGGTTGGCTCATCGGCGCCCGTTGCGGTTTCTACCTGCATCTTAAATACAGCGTGCGCAGAAGCGCTTGAATTTATCGCTGATCGCTTGGAAAAGGCAAATAACATCGACGATGCAGTTGTCGAACTTGTTGCATATACCGTAAAAAATCATGGCAGAATCATCTTTAACGGCAATAACTATTCAGATGAATGGCAGAAAGAAGCAGCTAAACGTGGTCTTTGCATAATGAGAAGTACAGTTGATGCCGCGAAAGCATTGATTGATGAGAAAAATATTAAGTTGTTCGAAAAATATCACGTTCTTAATAAAACAGAGTGTCACTCAAGATATGAAATAACACTTGAGAATTATGTTAAGACAATTCTCATTGAAGCAGACACAATGCTCGAAATTACCGCAAGACAAATCCTTCCCGCTACTATAAAGTATGCAGGAACTGTTGCAAGATCGGTTGAAAGACTCAGGAAAGCCGATGCTGAATGTAAGGCAGCAGAAAATATTTCTAAGAAGCTGTCATTGCTTATCAATGAGATTGCTGATTGTGCTGATAATCTTTCCGAAAAGGTCAAAAATATAGGTGATGAAGGTGATTCACTTTCTAAGGCAGAGTGGTGTCGCGATGAGGTTATACCTGCCATGAATAATCTCAGAGCCGCTTGCGATGATATTGAGCCTATGGTCGAGAGCAAGAGTTGGCCTATGCCTACATATACGGAAATTCTGCATAGAATCTAAATATAAACTTCTATAAAGGAGGCGAGTGAAATGAAAAAATTATGCGTATTTTTAGCGCTTATTCTGATTTTTTCTTCATTCGTCTCTTGCTCTGTAAAAAAGCCTTCTTCAAATGAAAGTGGGAGCGATATAACAAGTAGCGAAATTGAGATTAATAATGAGGAGCAGAAAGTATTCTCGTTGCCTTTTTTTGCAGGTGACTCCTTTAATCCTTATTCAGCAACACAAAGTACAAATTTTTATCTGGGTACGCTTCTTTACGATTCACTTTTCATTTTAGACAATAACTTTAAGCCGCAGCCGCTTGTGGCTAAAGAGTATACCTTTGAGGAAAATGAGATTCGCATAAAAATTAAGTCAGGACTTAAGTTTTCAGATGGTAGTGAGATTATATTAAATGACATCTCATCGTCGCTTGCATCGGCAATCTCTAGCCGTTATTTTGGCGCAAGACTATCAAATATTTCCTCGTATTCTGTCAAGGGCGATGAATTTGTTATTAAGCTTAAAGAACCAAATAAGGATTTTATAAAAAATCTCAATTTTCCAATCATAAAAAATGGCTCAAAAGAAAGTCGCGCAATTGGTAGCGGAAGGTACTGTTTTTCGGAAGAAAATGACCAAAAATTAGTAAAAAATTCGTATTCTACTCGTAAAACTTCAGATATAGAGTCAATTTCTCTTGTTGAAATACACAAATATTCAACATTGCCCCATATGATAAAAATCGGAAGCATAAACTTTGCTTACACAGATACCACTGATATAACAACAGCGGCGACCAAGACATCGCCCGTGCAAACCAATAATCTTGTATATGTGGGTGTAAACAGCAGTAATCCGATGCTTGCAAACCAGGATTTTCGCAAAGCAATTTCACTATGCATAAACAGAAAAAATATTCTGACAGATGCATTTGCCGGTGCAGGAAATGCTACTGCTCAACCCTTCAACCCTGTTTCATCGAGTCATTCGAGCGAAAACTATAAAATAAGTTTAACCGATATAAATGCCGCAAAAGAGCTTTTCGCAGTTGTAGGACTTACGGCGAAGGATGAAAATGGTATTTTCAAAACAAACGACGAAAAACCTGTATCATTAAGACTTGCGGTAAATAGCGATAGTGCATCAAAGGTGAGAACGGCAGAGTATATAAAACTTAATCTGCAGGCGCAGGGAATAGCCGTACAGATTATTTCGGAAAATGCAGAAGCGTACAAAAACAGAATATCAAATAAGGATTACGATTTATTTATTGGCGAGGTTAAGCTAACTCCCGATAATAATATAAGCCCGCTTCTTTCTCTTGGCGCATTGAATGCTTGCGATGATATGAGCGAGACACTTCTTTCTTATAAAAACTATCTTTCGGGCACAACTGCACTCGATGATTTTCTTAGAACATTTGATATAAAAACTCCATTTATTCCCATTCTGTATAAAAACTCGCTTGCGGTTTATTCCGGAACACTGAGCGAAAATACAACAACGAATGAGTATGATGTTTTTGCAGGAATGGAAAATTGGAAATTTTAATTTAGGTAATTTAAGATGGATTTAAAGAAGAATGATATTGTAAATCTTGAAATAACCGCGTTGTCCAGTGATGGAAATGGTATCGGAAGAATTAATGATATGGTAGTCTTTGTTCCGAATACTGCGGTAGGGGATAAAATCAGAGCAAAAATCGTAAAAGTACTAAAGACTTATGCATTTGGCAAAATTGAAAGCGTTATTATACCTTCAAAAGACAGAATCGAAAATAAATGTCCTGTCTTTGAAAAATGCGGCGGATGCGCATACAGACATATAAATTATAAGTCGGAAATCGAAGAAAAATCATCGCAGGTTTTCCATAACATTAAAACAATAGGCAAAACAGACGATTTTGATAAGATGGATGCTTTATGTATAGGAGAAAAAACCGAGCGATATAGAAATAAGGGGCAATTTCCTGTTGGCAGAGATGCAAACGGCAAGATTATCTCGGGTTTTTTTGCTCCGAGAAGTCACAGAATAATTTCAGTCGATGATTGCCTACTTCAGCCTGAGATTTTTTCGGATATTGTAAGCGATTGTATTGGATTTTTTGAACAAAACAATGTATCAATATATGATGAAGAAACGGGAAAAGGGCTTATTCGTCATATATACTTAAGACAGGGTGACGTCAGCGGCGAAATAATGGTCTGTTTGGTTGTAAATGGAAAAACCTTTACAGGCGCAAACACGCTTTGCAATGCGCTTTCTGCAAAATATCCACAAATTAAAAGCATTATTTTGAATGTAAACAAAACAAGAAATAATGTCATAATGGGCAACGAATGCATTACCCTTTGGGGCAGTGATACAATTACAGATGAACTTTGTGGACTTAAAGTGGTGCTCTCTCCATTGTCTTTTTACCAGGTCAATCACGATATGGCGGAAAAGATTTATCGTCTCGCAGGTGATTTAGCAGATCTGAAGGGCGATGAAACGCTCCTAGACCTATATTGCGGCGCGGGACTTATAGGTTTATCGGTTGCGAACAGAGTAAAAAAGGTTGTTGGAATAGAAATTGTCGAGCCTGCGGTAGAAAACGCTAAGCAAAATGCCATAAATAACGAAATTGATAACGCGGAATTTCATTGCGGAGACGCATCTCTTGTTGCAAGACTTATTGACAACGGTTATAAATTCGATGTGACTATAGTTGATCCGCCTCGAAAAGGCCTCGGCGAAGATGTAATTGAGGCTCTTTCTGTCTGTGGCGCGAAAAAAATCGTGTATGTATCCTGTAATAGCGCAACATTGGCGCGGGATATAAATCTGCTTTCTCAAAAGGGGTATACGCTTAAGTCAGTAACTCCTGCTGACCTCTTTCCCCGCACAGTTCACTGCGAGGCCATCGCTTTGCTAACTAAAAATCACTGAGGTGTTTAAAATGTCAGACTGTGTTTTTTGTAGAATCGTTTCGGGCGAGATAGGCGCATATAAAATTTTCGAAGATGGGAAAACACTGGCTTTTATGGATATTGCAGGCGATGTTGATGGACACATTCTTGTCGTACCTAAAAAGCACGTCAAAAATATCCTGGATTGTGATAATGAAACATTGAGCGAGATTTTTAAAACTGTCAAAACAGTGTCGAATTACTTAACAGAAAAATGCGGTTATGATGGAGTAAATCTGCTAAATGCAAGCGACGAAAGTGCAGGGCAAAGTGTTCCACATTTTCATATCCATATAATCCCAAGAAAGAACGGCGATGGAATTGATGCCTGGCCTAAGTTTGATGGTGCCAAGATGTCTATTGAAGAATGCTATAATAAGTTAATGTTTAAACTGTAAAAATTTGAATTGACAGAATTATTTAATTTATATATAATTACACTGTAACAAGTCCGGTAGGTAAGGCTACCGCAGGGATACGGGTTGCTACCGCAAAATAGTGGAGACACTACGAGAAGGTTAGCAGTTGTTATCGAAACCAAGGTAACATCTAATGCAATTACATTGCCCTGCGAAGCTAAAGCTCAAACGGTCGCACCTGCTACAAGCAGATGTATGATTTGTAAAGCATAAAATCCGCCGACTTTTTCGGCGGATTTTTATTTTTTGAAAGGAGTGTGAGAAATATGGACGGGCGAGGGACAAAATCTTTTATCCGAATAAATTACTTTAAAAATGCGCGAGCGGCCACATATTTCTCGCTAATCTTAAAATGATATTATTCGGATTTTGCTAATACTAAGATTTAGGAGGAAAAGCCTATGATTGAGAAAATCCAGAACCTTGCAAATGAAAGAAAGTTTACGGAAATAAGAAATATTCTAAAAAAAGAAAAGCCTGCTGATGCGGCGTTTGTAATCGAAAATTTATCCATAGAGAGTAGAGCGCCTGTTTTCAGGATACTGCCTAAAAATACTGCGGCAGATGTTTTTGCCTATATTGATTCCGATATTCAGGAAGACCTTATTAATCAATTCAGCAACAAAGAACTCAATGATATTTTAGAAAACCTTTTTCTAGACGATGTGGTAGATATTATTGAAGAAATGCCATCTAATGTTGTGAAAAAAATACTTAACAGTGCTAATGCAAGCACGAGAAAAAGCATAAATGAAATCCTTAAGTATCCTAAGGACAGTGCAGGAAGCATAATGACAACCGAGTATGTAAGCTTAAAGGCAGATATGACTGTTGTTGATGCTTTTCAAAAAATAAGAAAAACGGGTGTTAACAAAGAAACAATTTACACCTGCTATGTTACATCTGATGACAGAAAACTTATCGGAATTGTTTCTGCTAAAACTCTTATGTTATCCGGTGAAGATAGAATTATATCGCGGATAATGGATGACAACTTTAAGTACGTTACAACCAACGTGGATAGGGAAACAGTTGCTGAGATGTTCAGGAAATATGATTTACTTGCACTGCCTGTAGTTGATTTTGAGGGCAGACTTGTCGGAATAGTTACGGTAGACGATGCCATCGATGTTTTAAGCCAAGAGGCAACCGAGGATATGGAGGCTATGGCGGCAATCGTTCCGACTGACAAGCCTTATATTAAAACGGGAGTTTTTGAAACATTCATTAAAAGGGTGCCGTGGCTGCTTATCCTTATGCTATCAGCAACCTTTACAAGCGCTGTAATTAATAGTTACGAGAAACAACTTAGCGGATATGTGGCGCTGACCGCTTTCATTCCAATGCTTATGGGAACGGGCGGAAACTGCGGAAGTCAGACATCCGTTTCTGTTATAAGAAGCTTGTCTCTTGGAGAAATAGGTTTAAAGGATATCTTCAAGGTCATCTGGAAAGAAATCAGAGTTGCGGTGCTGTGTGGAATCACCCTCGCTGTAGTTAACTTCCTGAAACTCTATTTTATCGACAGAATTTCCGTTGTAGCGAGCGCCGTAGTCTGTCTTACACTCATTGTAACTGTGCTCGTTGCTAAGCTTATAGGCTGTATTTTGCCCATTATTGCCAAAAGTGTAAAGCTCGATCCTGCAGTAATGGCAAGCCCGTTTATAACAACAATAGTTGATGCTGTTTCCTTACTTGTGTATTTCAATATTGCAACGGCGCTTTTAAATCTATAAAAATAACCTCTGAGCAGCAAATGCCCAGAGGTTTTAATTTTATCCAACAAGCCAATCGATTCCCGTTACAACACCTGCTTTAACAAGAAGCGAGAGAACCAACATTATAACTCCGCTTGTGAGCACACCGAGTGCGATTGCGGGAATCGCTTTTTTAAGGCGCATACGAAGAATTGCGGCTATAAGTGAGCCTGTCCACGCGCCAGTACCGGGTAAGGGAATAGCAACAAAAATGTAAATTCCCCAGAACTCCGCTTTGCCAAGAGTTTTTGCCTTAGCATCTGCTCTGTCAATTATCTTTTGAAAGAACTTTCCGATTTTAGGGATTTGCGCAAATTTTTCAAGAATAAACTTACCGAAAAGTATGATAAAGGGAACAGGCAAAATATTTCCGATCACTGAAACAATATAACTTAAGTATAAGTCGAGTCCCCAGCCAACTCCAATAGGAATTGCACCGCGAAGCTCAATAATCGGAACCATCGAAACAAGGAAAAGTAACAGATATTTTTTAAGCAAAAAACCAGCTCCCTAAAAAATTTACGCCGAAAAACTTTTGTTATTATAATATATTTTTAACTTTTTGTAAAGCATTTAATAAAAAAGACTTTAAAAACTGAAAAATATTTGTTATAATTATTTTGATTAGATACGGAGGTTTAATGATATGAAAAAATTAGGCGCTTTTGCTTTGGTGTGTATTCTGGTTATGAGTATGATGCTCGTTTCCTGCAAAAATAAGGAAAAAGAGGAGACATCCTCAGATACATCATCCAAAATATATTTAAATGCATCTTCAACCATAGCTAAAACAGAGACTGACGGTAGTTTCACATTTGCATTTGACCCCTATGTTTTGCCCTCTGATATTAAAGAAGCTATCGGCGGCAGCTTGTATTACAATAAACTTGTAAGCGCAATTTTGAAAAAGGAAACTGGCGTTTCTGTGCCTAGCAGAGATGTTTATGATAACATTCGCTTTGCGCTCGGAGAAAATTTTCCGTTTTCTGCGCTTGTTGAGGGCGTAAGGTACGATGCCGAAAATCAAAAAATACTCATATCATACAACTTCGAAAAAACACATAATGAGAAAATTAATGACTTTAAGGACAGGGTTCAAGAAGTTTTTGACACAAGCATTATGAATAGCGACGATGACACTCTTGCGGCTATGCTCATTTATAAGTGGATATCCGAAAATATCACTGTTACAAAGAATACGTTTTTAGTAGAAAACATCAATTCGGATAATAGCGAAAGCGAGCAGGAGAGTGCTTCTTCCTCAATAGCACAAACCGAAGAAAATGCTGACAAGAATGAAAATGTCAAAACCGATATATATAACACCCTTATCAATAAAGAAGGAACTTGTGAATCTGTTTCCGCGCTTTATAATTTTCTGCTTTTACAGCTTGGGATTGAGTGCAAAACTGTAAGTTCATGGATCGACAATGAAACATATTATACCTGGAATATGGTGAATCTTGATTCTAAATGGTACCACTGCGACATTAGTAAGGAACAAAAAGCAACAGAAGGCGCAGGTCTTAAATTCTTCGGTATGACACAGGATAAGGTTTCAGAGTATATTACCTCAAAAGAATATTTCACGGGGGAATGGACCTGGTTTACATCCGATCTTCCTAAATCAAATTCCAAGAGATTTGAGGATTTTGCAAGCGTCTCGAGTTGGAGTGTTTCGGATTCCAGAAGTCAAATCGAGGCATATACCGAAGAATTCAGCCGTTTTGTATGGGATATTAAGTAGAAAATTTATCCTGCCGAAATAATTGATTAACGATTTGTTCACGAAATCGAGTTATACTTAATCTGTAAAATATTTTGTCTGGAGTGTGTGTTATGGCACAATATAAGATTTTAGTCGTTGATGACGACAAGAACATTTGCGAACTTCTCAGGTTATATCTTGAAAAAGAAGGATATAATGTTGTCCTGGCATTTGACGGAAAAGAGGGACTTGATAAATTTTCCTCTCAGTCACCGGATTTAATCTTACTCGACGTTATGATGCCTAATATGGACGGTTGGCAGGTATGCAGGGAGATCAGAAAAACCTCGTCATGCCCAATTATTATGCTAACCGCTAAAGGCGAGACAATTGACAAGGTTCTGGGATTGGAACTCGGCGCCGATGACTATGTTGTAAAGCCTTTTGATGCAAAGGAAATTGTAGCCAGAATTAAAGCAATTTTACGTAGGTCCGGAGCCTCGGCAGAAAGTGGTGCTGCGCCTCAAAGAATTGCTACCTTTAACAAACTTTCAATAAACCTTGAAAGCTACGAACTTAAAGTTGACGGCAAGGTTGTTGACACACCGCCCAAGGAATTGGAACTTCTGTTTCATCTTGCAAGCAATCCCAACAGAGTTTATACAAGAGACCAACTTCTCGATGAGGTTTGGGGCTTCGAGTATTACGGTGACTCAAGAACAGTTGATGTTCACGTCAAAAGACTGAGGGAAAAACTTGAAGGCGTATGTGACGATTGGTCTCTTAAAACAGTTTGGGGAGTAGGGTACAAGTTCGAAATAAAGGAATAGGATTTGGTTTATGAAAAAAAGCCTTTTCGTGAAATACTTTACTGTATGTACGGTTATAATACTGTTTAGTTTTGTGTTTCTCGGTGGAGTTTTCAGCGTTTTAACATCAAGATATCTGCGTACAGAACGTCAACAGATGCTAACAGAAAACGTCTTGAAAGCGGCGAATTTTACCGTTTACAATTACGAGATGAATAATGGCATGTATCTTGAAAAAAGAGCGCTCAGACAGTTTTATTCATCTATAGCGGATTTTTCAAACGGCGTAATGTTTTTGACCGATGCAAACGGAACTGCAATAATATGCACAGAGGACGGAATGTGTGTTCACAAAACACAAACCATACCTGAGTCGGTAATAAATAGTCTAAGCAGTAAAGGTTCTTTTCATGAGTACGGAAAACTCGCCGGTATATATTCTTCCATGCACTATACCGTGGGAGTTGAAATAAAAAGCAGTAACGGAGATCAGATAATAGGCTATCTTTTTGCCTCTGCATCTGCGGATGCGATCTCATCGTTTCTTGCCGATATTTTTAAAATGTTTCTTATTGCGGCATTTTCTACAATTTTGATTTGCAGTGTAATCATATATATTATTACGGCAATGCTTTCAAGACCGTTAAGACAAATGAGTAAAGCGGCAAAATCTTTTGGTAGAGGCGATTTTTCTGCTCGAATTTCTTATCATAGTATGGATGAAGTTGGCGAGCTTGCGGCTTCTTTTAATCAGATGGCAGATTCACTTTCCGAACTTGAAACCATGAGAAAGAACTTTATCGCCAATGTGTCTCACGAACTTAAAACACCGATGACAACTATCGGCGGATTCATTGATGGAATGCTTGACGGAACGATAAAAAAGGAAGAGCAAGAGCATTACCTGCTTATCGTTTCGGACGAAGTTAAACGCTTATCCAGACTTGTAAAATCTATGCTTAGTGTCGCTCGGCTTGAGGCAGGCGAAATTAGCCTAAATGCTAAGGCTTTTAACGTAAGTGATACAATTATTTCAACGTTATTCAGCTTTGAGAAAAAAATCAACGAAAAAGAAATCGAAATACGTGGTCTGGAAAACATGGATAAGGTTATGATTTTTGGAGATGAAGATCTTATTCATCAGGTTGTATATAACCTTATAGACAACGCCGTTAAATTCTGCAATGACAAAGGTTATATCGAATTTTTAGCAGAAAAGGGCAAGGATAGGGTAAATATTCACGTTAAAAATAGCGGAAACGGACTTTCAAAGCAGGAAGTTAACCATGTTTTCGACCGTTTTTATAAAACTGATAAGTCGCGTGGACTTGACAAGAATGGTGTGGGTCTGGGATTGCATATTGTCAAATCCGTTCTCGATCTTCATAACGGAAGTATAACCGTGGGAAGTGTGCAGGGTGAGTACACTGAATTTATTTTCAGTCTGCCGCTTTATTCCGAAAAATTAGAAGAAAAAAGAAATCGCGAGTCCTTAAAAAATCAGTAATATTTTATTTAAAAACTTTTTTATTATCTTACGATACAAATTAACAAATAGGTTTTATAATAATTATATCTTAATTGGGGAGGTCAATTATGGAAGACCAAAATAACTTCACAAATTTACCTGAAAATCAGGAACAAGTTGATGTGAATAATAGTTCAAATGAGGTTGAAACCAGGACTGAGTCGGGAAGTGAGCAAAAAGTCGAGGCTCCTCAGTACACTCAAACAACAAATCAACCCAACTATCAACCGCCTCAAAATCCATACAGTTCCCAGGGCACATATTACAGTTATTCGCCCAACTCGAATAACTACAATAATCAGCAGAACTACTATCAGCAAAGCGGATATTACAGCCCAAATTCGCAACCACCTAAAAAGAGCAAGGGTGGAAAGATAACCCTGCTTATATTAGGAATTGTTGCCGGCGTCACTGTGTTTTCACTTATTGGATATTGGGCAATTGGCGAGGTATCTAATATATTCCGCGATAAATTCGGTATTTCATCTGTTTCATCTCAGTCAAATGAGGAAACCAACTCAAATGACCTTGCCGAGAACATTATAATCAACAGTAAGCCCGAAGGTGCCTCGGAATTTGATGTAAATGGCGATGGAACCATGACTGCGGCGGCGGTTATTGCCAAGGTAAAACCCTCCATAGTCGGAGTTGTTCAATATACAAATTCTAATGCGGGTATTCCTACAATAAACGGCGAGGGTTCGGGCATTATTATAAGTGAAGACGGCTATATTGCTACAAACGCACATGTTGTAAATGGTGCGTCTATGATAACAGTTGTGCTTGAAAACGAGGAAGAATACAGGGCAACCCTTAAGGGACTGGATACCCAATCTGATCTTGCGGTCTTAAAGATCGAGGGAAAAGGCTTCGCCGCTGCGGAACTTGGAAATTCGGCTCAGACTGTTCTCGGTGAAAATGTTATAGCTATCGGCAACCCCGGTGGAATGGAACTTGCAGGAAGCTGCACAAGTGGAATTATTTCTGGTCTTGACAGAACTCTTTCAAGTGATTCTACCGGATATGCGATGACATATATTCAAACCGACGCGGCAATCAATCCCGGAAACTCGGGCGGCGCGCTTGTTAATATGTACGGACAGGTTATTGGAATAAATTCCGCCAAAATTGTTGCCGAAGGATATGAAGGTCTTGGATTTTCAATTCCTATCGATGAGGCAATCCCCATTTTAAATGATCTGCAGAAATACGGTTATGTAAAGAACAGAGCTAAAATTGGTATTGGTTTCCAACTCATCAGTGAAGCCGTTTCACAATACTATAATAATACAATTCCTGCAGGTTTATTGATCACCAAGATTGACGAAGATTGTGATATAGCAACCAAAGATGTCCAAACTAATGATATTATTACTGAAATTGATGGCAAAAAGATAACCTCTACAGGCGTTGTATATTCAGTATTGCAAGGTAAAAAGCCTGGAGACAAGGTTGAACTTACTATTTATAGAATCGGTACCAGAGTAAGCAGTTCAAAAACCTTTAAGGTAACCGTTGTGCTTTCTGAAGATAAGGGAGAATAAGCCAGTAAAAAACTTCGGCCTTAGCGGTCGAAGTTTTTTGTTGCATAACAGTTGACTAAAACGCGAAAATATGCTTGAATATACTTGTACAAATTAAGGGAAGGTAGTATAAATGAGCAAGTTTCTGCGAATAACGGATTTGTGTCAAATCGCAATATTTGTTGCGGTCATTACCATTTGCTCATGGATTGCTATTCCTTTCACATACCCCATAACATTGCAAATTTTTGCGGTTTTTACCGCCTGTTCCTATCTGGGATTTAAACGCGGAATCATTTGTGTTTCTGTATATCTTATGTTGGGCGTTGTCGGTGTTCCGGTTTTTGCAGGTTTTCAAGGGGGAGTGGGACATATTCTTGGCCCAACAGGAGGATTTCTCTTAGGTTTTGTTGTCTCGGCGGTAATAATTGGACTGTTTGCAGGTAGAAAGAGTAATTTTGTTAGACAGTTATTAATTATGTTGCTTGCACTAATATTGTGTTACGTACTGGGAGTGTTTTGGATTATCATTGCGAGCAGGGCTCCGGAAATAAGTAATATTTCTGCTTACGCAACAAGTTTTCTGCCGTTATTTCTTGTTGATATATTAAAAATTATATTAGCGGCATTAGTTGTTTATAAACTAAATAAAATTGAAAGGTAAATCCTTAAATCATGTATACAGAGCCAGATTTTAACTGTAAAGATAATAAACTTTACAGTGATGAAACGGTTGTTTTAAAGAAAAAAATTGAAAATAGACTCTCTAAAGACTATTCGCTCATTTTGTACGACTGTGTTGACTCAACAAATCTTGTATTAAAGCAGATGGCAGAGCAGGGAGCTAATAAAAACACTGTTGTAATATCCAATAAGCAGACAAATGGTCGTGGAAGACTTGGAAGAAGCTTTTTTTCACCCGCTCACACAGGAGTTTATATGAGCATATTGCTCAGACCCGATATGTTGCCGAGTGAGTCAGTAAAAATTACTGCATGCGCAGGAGTTGCAGTTTGCCGTGCACTTGAAAAAACATATAATATTAAACCTAAAATAAAATGGGTAAATGATATTTTTGTAAATGATAAAAAAGTTTGCGGAATTCTAGCAGAATCATCAATCGATGCTGCAAATAACACATTAAAATATGTTGTTTTGGGTATAGGCATCAACCTATGCAGGCCGGATGGCGATTTTCCGCCTGAAATTGCGCAAATAGCCGATTCTGTGCTTGATTGCGAGAAAATTAACACCCACGACAAAGCGGTGCTTATTTCTCAAATTTTGCTTGAATTTTCGCAGTTGTTTGATAATATAGACAGTAGTGATATATTAGTTGAATATAAAAATAGAATGTTTTTAATGGGCAAAACTGTGATTGTAAACGCTGCTGAGCCTTTTGAGGCCCTTATAACAGACATTAATGAGGATTTTTCTCTTAAACTTAAGCTAAGCGACGAAAGAGTAATGAATCTTAGCACCGGAGAAATAGGAATAAAACCATTAATAAAACAGTAGAAATGGGGAACTTAATATGTATGTATTTGACGCTAAACACGCTACCAATCAATGTGTAGAGTGGATAAAAGACTGGTTTGAAAATAACGGAAAGGGATGCAACGCTGTTTTGGGCATCTCGGGCGGAAAAGACAGTTCTGTTGTTGCGGCTCTTTGTTGCAAAGCGCTTGGAAGTGACAGAGTTATAGGCGTTTTAATGCCTAAAGGTGAACAGTTTGATATTAACTACTCGATTGAATTGTGCGAGCATCTTAAAATCAAATACTATACAATCAATATCAATGATGCGGTCGAGGCAATACATAGGTCAATTGGCACAAGTTTTGAACTCTCTAATCAGTCAAAAGTCAATCTGCCGCCTAGAATAAGAATGGCAGTAGTCTATGCCGTTGCGCAGTCAAATAATGGTAGAGTTGCCAATACCTGCAATCTTTCTGAGGATTGGGTGGGATATTCAACACGTTACGGTGATAGCGTGGGCGATTTTAGTCCGCTTTCATGTTTCACTGTTGCTGAGGTCAAAGCAATCGGAAGAGAATTGGGACTTCCTGAGAAATTCGTTGATAAGGTTCCCATTGATGGCCTTTGTGGCAAAACCGACGAGGATAATCTTGGCTTTACTTATGAAACACTTGATAAATACATAAGAGAGGGAATAGAGCCCGACCAAAAGACAAAAGAGCGCATCGATACGCTTCACAAAAACAACCTTTTTAAACTTGAATTTATGCCTTGTTTTAAGTATGATAAGAATAAGTAATCAGAGCGGACACACTTGTCCGCTCTTTTTGTATAAAAAATGTATAAATATAAATATTTTTTGTTATAAATTAATAATTTTTGAAAAATAGAGAAAAATCTCTTGTTTCTTGTATCTAAAAAAAGTATAATATAAACATAGTTGGTATTATTTGTCTTTTTGGAGGAAAGCCATGGACATTTTTTTAAGTATTGTGACATTATGCGGTGGACTTGCGTTCTTTCTTTATGGAATGAATGTAATGTCAAGTGGTCTTGAAAAGGTTGCAGGCGGAAAACTTGAAGGAACATTAAAAAAAGCCACCTCTAATCCAATGAAGGGATTAGTACTCGGAGCGGCAATAACAATAGCAATTCAGTCTTCTTCTGCTATGACGGTTATGCTCGTAGGTCTTGTAAACTCCGGTATAATGGGGCTTTCACAGACAGTTGGAGTCATTATGGGCTCTAACATTGGCACAACTTTAACCGCATGGATACTTTCAACCGCGGGTATTGAGAGTGATAATATCTTTATAAGCATACTTAAACCCGAAGTATTTTCTCCCATTCTTGCTCTTATCGGTATTGCTATGATAATGATGTGTAAGAGTGATAAAAAGAAAAACCTTGGTACAATACTAGTCGGATTTGCCGTCCTGATGTATGGAATGGAACTTATGAAGGACGCCATGAGTCCGCTTGCAAGTTCTCCTGAGTTTGAAAAAATACTTGTTAAATTCAACAATCCTGTACTCGGTGTACTCGTAGGTGCAGTAGTTACCGGCGTGATTCAAAGTTCTGCGGCTTCTGTCGGTATACTCCAGTCACTTTCGTTATCGGGCGGACTAACCTATAGAATGGCAATTCCCATTATTATGGGACAAAACATCGGAACCTGCGTTACTGCACTTATTTCAAGTATCGGCGTAAATAGAAACGCAAAAAGAGTTGCTGTTATACATATTTCTTTCAATATTATCGGTACAGTTTTGTGCTTGCTTCTATTTTATGGTGCCGATGCAATATTTAATTTTGCTTTTGCGGATCAAGAAATAAATCCTGTTATGATAGCGGTTTGTCACAGTATATTCAATGTATTTACTACAGTTATTCTTCTTCCTTTCGCCAAGATGCTTGTTAAGATTGCAGAAACTTTTGTTAAGGATAAGGGTGGAGAAGAAGAGTACAAGCTTATCGACGAAAGACTTTTGAACACCCCATCATTTGCCATTTCAGAATGTATGAATCTTACGGTTGAAATGTCTTCAATCGCTAAGAAAACTATTTCCTCGTCTTTGGATATGTTGTTTGGTTATAATGAAAAAACAGCCCAGTATATTAATAAAAATGAGGACAAACTCGATATGTTCGAGGACAAACTCGGAAGTTTTCTTATTAAAATTTCCACCAAGGATATTTCAAAAGCGGATAGCCAAAAATTATCAACTATGCTTCATACTATAGGTGATTTCGAGCGAATAGGCGACCACGCCTTGAATCTTGTTAACACGTCAAAAGAAATAAGTGATAAAAAAGTTGTGTTCTCAAAAGATGCAAGGCAGCAACTTGATATTGCAATCAGAGCACTAAATGAAATAGTTGATATAACATTCAAGGCATTTGAAACATCGGATATGGCTCTTGCAGCTAGTGTTGAGCCGCTTGAACAGGTTATTGACGGGCTTACTTCTTCGATAAAAAGCGGACATATTGAACGTTTACAAGCAGGTGAGTGCACCATTGAACTTGGCTTCATTTTATCCGATATTTTAAATAATATCGAAAGAGTTTCTGACCACTGTTCAAACATTGCGGTTGCAATGATTGAGGTCTCTCAGAACACCTTTGCAACTCACCAGTATCTCAATTCGGTTAAAATAATGGATAACGAAGAATTTAAAGAAAAATACTTCGAGTATCAAAACAAATATAGTTTCTAATTTAAAATCCCATCTGCTAAGTGCAGATGGGATTT
>JAZQLL010000032.1:0-3475 GCA_045542675.1 Oscillospiraceae bacterium | reverse complement strand
CCTGGGGCGGTAAACCTTCATGAAAAAGCTTACCTGCTTTTCTTTAGTTCCTGCGGTAATTCTATATGACGAGCACAAATCATGTTCCCAATTAAATAGAGTTTCAACCTTTAAAACCTCGGGCTTTGGGGGAATAGTGCCATACTGAAGCTCTACCGCAGTTTTATAAATTTCTTTTCTTCTTTCCTGCCATTTTTCAGGGCTATCAACTACGCTACCATCATCCATAACAAAGGGGTTAGGCAACTCGCCAAGCACTTCTACACTGTTTAATTTTATTAAATTCTGGTCATAATCAAATTCAGGGGTGATTTCGGGACAAAACATAATTTTGTGCCTCCTTGTTTGTTTTGGCGGAAGTTTTCCCGCCTTTAATCACAGTATAACAACTGAAATATTTGAAATCAACCCCTTTCTCAAAAAAAGCAGACTTTTTTTCATTTAATGCCATTTGGCAAGAATCCCGCTCTATATTTACATTGCAAATATTATCATCGAGATGCAAAAAATTAAAGTTTTATTAAGTGGCTTGCACAATAAGAAAAAAATGATATAATTTAGTAAAAAGGATCGAAAGGAGTGGAAGAATGATGGCGAAATTGTCGCAAAAGGGACTTCGCATTGTAGCGTCTATTGGCATTGCGATTGTAGTCGCAATATTCATTTTGATATTCCTTTATGTCGGCAAACCGCTCGTTTCGTTTATTGAGGAACCCGAAAAATTCAGATTGTGGATAGATTCATTTGGAATCTTTAGCAGGCTTATTTTTATCGGAATGATATTTTTACAAGTAGCGGTTGCCCTTATCCCCGGAGAGCCTTTTGAAATTGCGGCAGGTTACACATTTGGCAGTATTGAAGGAACGCTTTTATGCATTATTGGAACGACCCTCTCGAGCATACTGATTTTTCTGCTTGTTAGAAAATACGGCGTAAAACTCGTTGAGATATTTTTCTCCACCGAAAAAATAAATTCGTTAAGATTTTTAAACAGCGAGAAAAAGATAAATCTGCTTTTCTTCATTTTAATGCTTATCCCCGGCACTCCAAAGGACCTCTTATGCTACTTTGCGCCGCTTACCCGCATAAAACTCAGCAGTTTTATTTTTATCACCGCAGTTGCAAGAATTCCCTCGATAGTCACCTCGACGATAGGCGGAAGTATGCTCGGGCAGGAGAAGTATCTGCTCGCCGTCATCGCTTTTGCGGTAACAATTGTCATAAGTGTGGCAGGACTTTTAATATATAATAAAATACAAAAATCCAAAAATCACGAATAAAATTCATATTTTAGTAAAAAACTTTCTTTGAGAGTTTTTTGTTTAGAAAATATTTACAGTTTTGGCAATTGACATTTTAAGGAAAATATATTATACTGTATTCACAATTTAATACTCATGAGGGAGTAGTTAGCGCACGCGAGTGCGTTTCAAGTTCAACATTCATGGCATTTTGCCTGGCTTGAATTCAATAACAAGACTCATGTATGGCTCTCGTCATACATGGGTCTTTTCTTACACCACAAAAGAAAGAAGGAGAAACAGTTGAAATTCTACACTCAGGAAACGAGCGAAGTTTTCAGTGCCGTTGGGTCACAAGAGAGCGGACTTACCTCTTCGGAAGCTAAAAAAAGGCTTGAGGAAAACGGACCTAACAAACTTAAAGAGGCGAAAAAAGATTCTCTTTTAAAGAGATTTTTCTCGCAACTTAAAGATCCTATGATAATTATACTGCTTATTGCCGCAGTTGTCTCGGCGGTTACCGAAATGGCAGAGGCGGCAGCCGCAGGGCATCCTCTTCCCTTTCCTACCGACTCGCTTATTATCTTAGCGGTTGTTCTCATCAACTCGATTTTAGGCGTTTATCAGGAAAGCAAAGCCGAAAAGGCTATCGAGGCGCTTCAGGAAATTTCTGCCGCGACCTCTAAGGTTCTGCGAGACGGCAACGTTGCCGCAGTCAAGAGTGAAGAACTCGTAGCGGGCGATGTTGTGCTTTTAGAAGCGGGCGATGCTGTTCCTGCAGACTGCCGAATTTTCGAGAGCGCAAGTCTTAAAATTGAGGAAGCGGCGCTTACCGGCGAAAGCGTTCCTGTCAACAAGTTTATTGACCTTATTAACCTTAAAGACAGCAGCGACGAAGTTCCCTTAGGTGATCGCAAAAACATGGCTTATATGGGCAGTACCGTTGTTTACGGACGCGGTAAGGCGGTTGTTGTCGGAACCGGAATGGACACCGAGATGGGTAAGATAGCAGATGCTATTCAGTCTGCCGAAGACGGACAGACTCCCTTGCAGATAAAACTTGCACAGCTTAGTAAGATTTTAAGTGTGCTCGTTCTTGGAATCTGTGTATTTATCTTCGGCTACAACATTGTTGAGCATCTTGTTACCAAGACACCTATTGACCTTGAGTTTGGTATTTCGAGCTTTATGACGGCTGTTAGCCTTGCGGTTGCGGCTATTCCCGAGGGACTTGTTGCGGTTGTTACAATCGTTCTTTCCATTGGTGTTACCAATATGTCCAAGAGAAACGCCATTATAAGAAAACTCACCGCAGTTGAAACACTCGGTTGTGCGCAGATTATCTGTTCTGACAAGACCGGTACCCTCACCCAGAACAAAATGACTGTTGTTGACAGTTTCGGTGCGGATGAAAATCTTGTTGCGATTGCATCGGCTCTCTGCTCGGATGCAGAGGTAAGCACGGACGGCAAAGACGAGGTTGTCGGCGAGCCTACCGAGGCGGCTTTAGTGGCTTTTGCCCTTAAAAAAGGCTTTAACAAAAACGATTTAAAGGCCGACCATCCCCGATTTGCAGAGGCTCCTTTTGATTCAGGCAGAAAAATGATGTCAACAGTTCACAAGACTGAAAAAGGCATTGTGCAGTACTCAAAAGGCGCTCCCGACGAGCTTTTAAAATGTTGCACCAAGATTCTCACCGCAGACGGCATTGTTGATATGACCGATGCGCACCGCGAGGAAATCTTAAAGGCCAACAAGGCTATGGCAGACCGCGCGCTCAGAGTTCTTGCGGCGGCGGAAAAATTCTATGATAGCGAGCCTGAGAGCAGCGAGCCTGCTTACCTTGAAAACGAACTTGTTTTCCTCGGTCTTACAGGAATGATTGACCCTGTTCGCCCCGAGGTTAAGGCGGCAATCGCCGAGTGCCGTGAGGCAGGAATCACACCTATTATGATTACCGGCGACCACTACGACACCGCGGTTGCTATTGCTAAGGAACTCGGTATCACCGATGATGCAAGTCACGCTATTACCGGTGCAGAACTTCAAAAAATGAGTGACGAAGAGTTTAGCGAAAAAGTCCGCGACATTTATGTTTATGCGAGAGTTCAGCCCGAGCACAAGACAAGAATAGTTAATGCCTGGCACGATCTCGGAATGGTTACCGCCATGACGGGTGACGGCGTCAACGATGCGCCCTCTATTAAGAGCGCCGACATCGGAATCGGAATGGG
>JAZQLL010000031.1:0-2777 GCA_045542675.1 Oscillospiraceae bacterium | reverse complement strand
AAAAAGCCTTTTCGATAAATGTGCGCAGGCTACGCAAGAAGCTTAATATAACACAAAAATCATTAGCGGATAATATAGGATACTCAGAAAAAACAGTAAGCAAATGGGAAACTGAGGGAAGCGTTCCGTCTATAGAGGCGCATTTTAGAGTAGCAAATATTTTCCGTGTGAGTATATTGGAGCTATTTAGATGTGATGAGGCTATATATTATTTGGGAATTGATGGAGGCGGAACTAAAACAGAGTTTGCATTGTCAGATCCCAATGGTAAGATAGTTTGCCGACTTTTTCTGGACGGATGCAATCCCAATACTGTGGGTATAGAGAGGGCAAAGTGCATAATTGAGGATGGCGTTGTTCAGGTATGTAAGGATGTTCCTCTTTCGTCTGTAGTGGTGTATGCGGGAATTGCCGGTTGCGCATCTGAAAGCTATGCAGATGAAATTAAGATTATGCTTGAAAAAATGTCTTTTGCCGCCTGTGATGTGGGCAGTGATAATAACAACATTGTCGCTGCAGGACTTGGTGATAACGAGGGCATAACAATGATTCTCGGAACAGGAATTTGTGCTTATGTAGTTAAGAAAGCAGGAACAAAAAGAATTGCAGGCTGGGGATATTTATTCGATAACGGCGGAAGCTCGTTTCATATTGGCAGAGATGCCATAAATGCTTATTTTTCCGCGTATGACGGCTCGGGTGAGGAAACAACCTTAGTACAAAGAATAAAGGAAACCTTTAGTTATTCAAACAGTGAGTTTCTTAAATATTTATACAATGGGGGAAACAAACTGGTGTCTTCATATGCTATGTACGTTTTTGAGGAGGCTGAAAAGGGCGACCGTGTATCTATTGCTATACTAAAGAAGCATATAGCTGAAATTGCCAGACTTGTCCGTGCCTCACTTTCTCATTTTTCAACTTATAACGAAAGAATTCCTATAATATTGGGCGGCGGCTTGACTAACCAAAAGCTTTTACTTCCGTATCTTACTGACGAGCTTGGGAATGATATAAAAAAATGCAATATTCAAGTTTTGGATGTTCCGCCCGTTAACGGAGCCTTGGAGTTAGCAAAGGCACTTTGGAGGAAGAGAAGTCAAAATGAATGAGCATAAAATATTAAAAACAGAGATGCGCAATCCCAATAGCACAAATATAGACCGTATGACAACTGCAGAGATGCTTGACATAATTCAAAAGGAAAACGAAAATGCGGTGCTTTCTGTAAGAAATGCACTTGACAAAATTGAAATTGCTTGTGATATAATCGCAGAAAAGCTATTCCGGGGTGGTAGGCTTATTTATGTTGGAGCAGGAACATCAGGCAGACTCGGCGTTTTGGATGCCAGTGAATGTCCACCTACCTATGGAGTGCCGAGAGATATGGTAATCGGCATTATTGCCGGGGGAGAAAGGTGTATGTTTCAAGCTGCCGAGGGAGCAGAAGACAATTATGAAAGCGGTATTGAGGATTTAAAGAACAAGCATCTTACAAAAAAAGATGTGGTGGTTGGAATATCTGCATCGGGAAATGCACAGTACATAATAGGCGCTCTTAATTACGCAAACGAGCTTGGTTGTGAAACAATAGGAATTACCTCTAACGAGGATACTCTTATAACCAAATGTGCAAAGGTTTCAATTATATCAGATACGGGAGCAGAGGTTGTTACCGGCTCTACGCGAATGAAGGCAGGCACTGCGCAAAAGATAATTTTGAATATGCTTTCCACAGTTGCAATGATAAAGCTCGGTAATGTCTATGAAAATATGATGATAAATTTACGCCCAACTAACGAAAAGCTAAAGAGGCGTATGATAAGAATTGTTACTGAAATTACCGGTGAAAGTGAAGAAGAGGCAATAAAATTACTTGAACAGTCAGATTGGGACATAAGAACTGCTGTTCAAAAGAATGGCAAAAACACATAATAGGTTAGAAAAGAGATTGATTATGCGATTTTTAAAAACCTTTAAATTTAAAAACGGTTTCGCTTTAGACCTAAATCTTGAAAATGGCAATTTATTTTATATGTTATCAAACGGAAAGCACGAATATAGGTTTTTCTCAAAGGATACCTTGAAAACCGTTGGATACTATAATATGCTTGGCTCAAATATAGAGACCGAGGAAAATGAAAATTCTTTAATTATTCATGCTTGTCCAACCGATGAAAATAACACTTCAATAGGTCCTGTTACAGTTCACTACTGTTTTGAAATGTGCGGTGACAATGCACTCCTTGTAAGTACATATTTTACATCAAAAATACAGCTACCTATCCATATAATGTCATGGATGGATTTGAATTTTGAAAGAAGTAAATTTAATACCTTTCAAAGCTTTAAGCCTGATTTTTCAGTTGGTGTTAACGATATAACACACCAGATAACACTTTCAAATGGTGCTTTATGTGACGATTACGGTTATGTTATGATATCAAATGCAGGCTGCACCTCCTTTGCACCCAAAAGCGTTAATACGGTTGTTCAATATCTTTCGGGTGAGGGCGAGGTTGAATTTTGTTCGCTGAAAAGTAACGTGGGCACAAAAATAGATTTCCTTTTAAATATGATAAGCGAAGCTTATGCTTTGCGTTCGGTTATTTCCTTTGGAGAGGGTAAGCCTGTATTACCAACCGTTACGGAGAAGAAATTTGTGCATGCTGCAAAAATAAGCGGGGAAAGATACGATATTACAAGTGGGCGCTTGACATATGCTATCTATGTTAGAAAAGACGGTGCTTCCCTTGCAAAAACCTCTCTTTTAGACT
>JAZQLL010000030.1:0-4073 GCA_045542675.1 Oscillospiraceae bacterium | reverse complement strand
TATAAAGCGAGGTCATTGTTCCGCAACCGCCATCAAGCGAGCAACGATGCGCATTGACTATCCCCAAATCTGAAAACCTATCAAACTCCTCAAAAGAGCACCAACGGGGATCCAGATGGTACATAGCCATAGCGACCTTATTATGATATTTCTTATTTACTGTCGTGTCGCCTCCCATGTAAATTTACCCTCCTTCCTAAGGGAAATTATGAATAGACATGACAATCTATACCTATTATACTATAAGAAATGCGCTATTTCAAGCCTTTTTACGTAATTTATTTAAAATATTTGTGATATTGAACAAATGAAAAAATACTATTTGTTACAATTACCCAACAAGGCAAGAAAACCGCGAAGCCGATGAGGCCTCGCGGCAATGTTTATATTCTTACAGACCGAGATCTACAAGTTTTTGTTTCTTAGAATCAAGCATCTCGCGAGTTTTCTGGAGAAACGCAAAATAGTCATCCCATTTTCCTTGCTCAGGAGAGTGTGTATAGTGACCAAACTCATCCTTGATCGGAATACGTGCATCGAGAGCGATACGACCATGTGTCTCAAGCCATGTTTGATATGTATAAACGAATACACCGCCGGGATATTCTGATGCAAGCACATCTTGAACAAGATACTCGAGGTGTGCCATACAGTATTCCTCGTCAGCAACGCCACCTGTTGTGATGGGATTTTCGTATGCACAGGGGAAGTGCCACCAGTTTGCATCGTGACCGATGAATTTCAGAACTTCTTCTCTTCGCTTGGTATAATAATCCTTACCGTCTACTACGGTTGTACCCAAAGAATTTTTCCATGAGTTAAGAGTTGAATCGGAGAACACAACGCCATCACGAACGTCAACACTATAAACGTCGAATCCAACGTCGGTAACATACTTACAGTGCTCAGACTTAATGCGGCCATAAACTTCTGACTGACCGTCTCTTTTAGCATCAACTTCGTTGAACGCATAAACTGCGAAAACGGGGTTATTTCTAAGACCGAATACCTTATAGTGAACTTCGCACTGCTTAAGGAAGTCTTCACCCGCCTGAGCATTTAAGGCAGGCTCATCCCAGATAACGCCATTGAATATGTCGCCATAACCATTTTTTCTAATGTAGTCAATAACGGGTCTGATTCTCTCTGTATATGACTCAATGGTCTCATTAGAGGAATGATAGTTACCAAATCCAATCCAGAATGTTGCGCCAGCTTTAGCTATAATGGGCAACTCTAATTGGAGATAAGTCATATCGGAGTCGAGAATGTATGTATTAAAGTATTTCAGATCAACAACTTCCTGGAACTCTCTTAAGCGGCTCTGAATGTCAGTGCCGTAATCATCGCAAAGGCGAAGCTGTAAGTGATAACAACCGAGCTGAACGCTATCAGGATCCTTCCAATGCTTAATTGAGGTACTGGTTGTAGCAGAAACCTGAGCAGCGGGATCATCACGGAAGGTAGTCGAAGTGGTCTGAATCTGCCACTTATAAGGGTGAGACGAGCCTGACTCGGTATCCTCGCCTGCTATACCACTGGAAACACCATCATCAACGAGGGATGACTCGATTTTAGAATCGGTCGAACTCGAAGGTTTCTTTTCGGGATTCTTTTTACAACTTGATGCACAACCGGTAAGTACAGCAAAGAGCATCATAGCTGCGAGAATCACTGACAAAATTTTCTTACTCATTTGGTTCTCTCCTTTTATGTAAACTGTTTTGTCATATCAACACATAGGTCTACACTATTATTCTCAATTATAATATCACATTTCGAATTTTTTTTCAAGGAAAATGAAAACTTTTTTTCTTTTTGTGAAAATATAACAATAATAGTCTTGATTTTTTGAAACTATGCACAAAAAATTCACCTTTTTTGTACAATATCTGCTCCCTGTGCCCCATTTCGAGCGTTTTATACCAAAATAGCGTCGCAGGCGCCATTTTCTTTCATATTAAATAATACTTGCTATGTTCATTTTTTTGGTGTAAAATATTGGATTAGAAAGTTTAAATTCTTATGTTGAGGTTTTAATATGGGAAATTTTAAGAAGCCGTCGGTTAGCATGGCGGATGTTACAAAGATAATTTTATGCATAGGCGCCTTGGTCTGTTTCGGCATTTTCTTTTTCTTCGGACCCGCGCAGGTGCTTGAAAAAGGCGGTGCGGTCGATTTCGGCGTGATTGCGGCGGTTTCGCTTGTTTTGATTTTGGCGGTCGGACTTTTCTTTACAAGCGTAGTTAAAATCCGATCAACTGTGCTTTTTGCCTGTGCTCTCGCTATAGCTGCGGCGGCGCTTGCCATAAGATTCTATCTTTTCGACCACGCTTCAAACGATTATAACAGCTTCTTAAGCGTCTGGCTGAGTTATATGCGCACACTTGAGGGCGTGCAGCCCATTGTAGAGCCAATTGGCGACTACAATATGCCCTACCTTTATTTCCTTTTCTTTTTATCCAGAAACAATTTTTGCGACCTTTATATGATAAAACTTTTATCGGTTGTTTTTGATTTTGTTTTGGCGGGAAGTGTGGCGCTTATTGCTCACAGATTCAAAAACAATCCGCTTTTGACGCTCGCATCCTTTACTGCGGCGCTGTTTTTGCCAACAGTTTTCTTAAATTCGGCATACTGGGGTCAGTGCGACGGCATTTACGCCGCCCTTTGCATGCTCGCTTTGTACTTTGCGTTTGAGAAAAAAGGCAAAACTTCTATGGTTTTATTCGCACTTGCCTTTTCATTCAAAATACAGTCGATTTTTATTCTTCCTATAATTATATTCCTCGTTCTTCGCAGAAAGGTTAAACTTTTTGACCTTTTACTGTTCCCTGCGACCTTTGTTCTGACCCTTGTACCCGCTATGCTTTGCGGCAGAAGTTTTTATGACACATTTTCGATATACTTAAAACAAACCGAAAGTTACCCTGCCCTGACATTAAACTGCCCTACCCTTTGGGCGCTTTTCCCCGATAACAAGTTTGAGGTATTTGGCACAGCGGCGTTGTTTTTGGCAGGTGCGGTATGTCTTGTATTTATGGCGTACCTCTATATAAATAGGAACAAACTGGGCACCTCGCTTTTGTTTGATGCGGCGTTTATTTTTACCCTGATACTGCCCTTTTTCCTGCCCAGAATGCACGAGCGTTACTTCTATCTTGCCGAAGTTTTGAGCGTTCTTTATCTTGTACTGCACAAAAACAGATTTATTCCTCTTTTGATAAATCTTACAAGTTTCAGTTGCTACTGCACCTACCTTTTCGGCTACAGAATTTCGTCACTCGAGTATCTTACACTAGCAAACCTCGTAATCATTATATATGTGGCAAAGAAGTTTGCCGATGATGTTGCGGCGGTTAAGCTTACAAATAAATTACCCGAGTCAGACACAAAGGAGCGGCTATAATGCAGTTTATTGACATGAATGATTTTCTTGCAAAGATAAAGGGCAAAAAACTTACCTTTATAGGCATAGGCGTAAGTCACTATGACCTTATAAAACTTTGTGCCAAGTCAGGCGCTGAGGTTACTCTATGTGACAAACGAAGTTTTACTGATATCAGCGAGGCAGAGGAACTTTCTTCTCTTGGCATAGAGTTTAAGCTCAGCGAAAATTACCTTAAAGACATTGATGCTGATATGATTTTCCGCACACCCGGAATGTATTATAACCATCCTGCGCTGGTGGAATATCGTCAAAAGGGCGTTTGCGTAACAAGCGAGATGGAGCTTTTCTTTGAACTTTGCCCCTGCAAAATATATGCTATAACGGGAAGCGACGGCAAGACCACCACTTCCAATATTATTGCGAGATTTTTAGAAGGCGCGGGCAAAAAGGTTCACCTCGGTGGCAATCTTGGAAGGGCGCTACTCCCCATCTGCAATGAGATTTCAAAAGACGATGTTGCGGTTGTGGAGCTTTCGAGTTTTCAGCTCATTTCAATGCGCCAAAGCGGCAATGTTTCGGTTATAACCAACGTTTCGCCCAATCACCTGGATGTTCACAAAGATATGCAGGAATATATTGATGCAAAGCGAAATATTTACCTTTATCAAAGCAAAAATGACCG
>JAZQLL010000029.1:0-2323 GCA_045542675.1 Oscillospiraceae bacterium | reverse complement strand
CCCGAAAGAGTTTACACCGCGCGCAGCGACGATAAATTCACCGTTTTTCTGACTCTCGCACGAAAGCCCATAGAACCGCCCTACGCCTATTTTCTAATTCGCTTTAGCGCGCCCGAAAACGAAATTTCTGTGATAAGACTCCCATCAAAACTCTCACTCTCAAATGAGGGAGAGGGCAAAAAAATTCTTTCCGAAGAGTTTGCAAGGGGCGGGGGCGTCGCGACAGAGAGTGCCATAGAAAAATATTTCGGGGCGCAAATTTCAAGTCAGATTTTCCTAAGCAGTGACACGCTGAGCGAGTTTTTAGGGCTTTTTAACCTTGTGAAAATCGATGTGCCGCAAAACCTCTCGCAAATTGACCGCGAGCACGACATATATATAAAGATGGATAAGGGCCCAGCCCTACTTTCGTCCTCGGGATTCGTTGATTATCTTTGCTGCACCGCCTTTGAGGGTGGTGAGGTTCAGGCACTTTACGAGGGCGCCAAACTTGTTTGTCAGTTTCTAAAGCAAAACGGCGCCGATTTTTTTAAGAATGGGGGAGCGGAATATATTCTGGGCGAGTGCGACACCGATATTTCCGCCTTGCAAATGGAAAATCGTCGCGAGGTGCTCGAATTTCTTTTCTCTAAGGCAAAAATAAGCGCGGTAAAATTAAGCGGCGAGAGTAGAAATATGGATACCGAATTTGTGCTGACCGAAGACTGCCGCAGTGAAATTTCGGTTATTTTAAAAAGATAGAAAAAACTGTTGAAAACAGGGGCTTCTTGTGATATAATCACCCTTGCGTTAAATAAAATATAACAAAAAGGATTGTATTGCTTGAAAAATTTTTATCTTAAACCCAAGATTTTCGATGCACTCAAAGGTTACAATAAAAACCAGTTTGTAAGCGATATTGTGGCGGGAATTATCGTGGCGGTTATTGCTCTGCCGCTCTCGATCGCGCTTGCGCTTGCCTCGAATGTGCCGCCCGAGTGTGGAATTTACACAGCCGTTGCGGCAGGATTTATCGTGGGACTTCTCGGCGGTAGCCGCGTGCAGATAGCGGGACCCACCGCCGCTTTTGCCACAATCGTTGCAGGAATAGTCGCAACGCAGGGGCTGGACGGACTTTTCATCGCAACGGTTATGGCAGGCGTCTTGCTCATTCTGATGGGCGTTTTGAAACTCGGAACGCTCATAAAATACATACCTGAAACCATCACAACAGGATTTACTTCAGGCATCGCCGTCACCATTCTGGTCGGTCAGATAAAGGACTTTTTGGGCCTTACATACGCGCAGGGCATTCGCCCCGTTGAAACTATTGAGAAAATTGAGGCGAATATACACGCTATCGGCACAATTAGCCCCTGGGCAATCGTAATCGGTGTTGTCTGCCTTGCCGTGCTTATCTTTTATCCAAAGCTCGAGAAAAAAGTTCCGCCCTCGCTTATTGCGGTGCTTGTAGGCATCGCTTTAGTAAATCTCATTCCTTTTATACGCGAAAATGTCTATACAATCGGCGATCTTTATGAGATTCCTGCAGGACTTCCTAAACTTTCTCTCGGTAGTATGGACTTCTCGTCGCAGAAAATTATCGCCGCCATTCCCAATGCGGTAACCATCGCGCTTTTAGCGGGTATAGAGTCGCTTCTATCCTGCGTTGTTGCAGATGAAATGATTGATGATTGCCATAACCCTAACGCCGAACTCGTAGCGCAGGGTCTTGGAAATATCGGCTCAGCATTTTTCGGCGGAATTCCTGCAACGGGCGCCATCGCGCGAACCGCCGCAAATGTTAAAAATAACGGCCGTACACCCGTTTCGGCAATGGTACACGCCGTTGTTCTGCTACTCGTTCTGCTCGTTTTAATGCCCTACGCCGCCCTTATTCCAATGCCCGCCATTGCGGCAATACTCTTTGTTGTGGCATATAATATGAGCGAGTGGCGTAAGATTGTAAGAATCTGCAAAACCTCGCCCGTAACAGATATTATCGTAATGCTTCTGACGCTCGTGCTCACCGTCGTTTTCGACCTTGTGGTTGCAATCGCTGTGGGAATGGTGCTCCACCTTGCAGTCTTGCTTGTAAAGAAAATTTCAAATAAGAAAAAATAAAAAAAGAGAGGCGTGAGCCTCTCTTTTTTATTGTTGAACATTTTTAACCTGCTTCAGATTAAAATTTAATAATTGTTTTTAAATATGATATAAAACTATTACTACATACGGTAAGTGAGGTTATATGATGTTTAAAATTGAGGATGCTTGTAAAAGAGCAAATATTTCAAGGACAATAAGGTTTACAGAGGAAATTTTCGAAGAGCTTTTAAAAGTTTCG
>JAZQLL010000028.1:0-12496 GCA_045542675.1 Oscillospiraceae bacterium | reverse complement strand
GACCTCCGAATTTTATTCTGCATCCTCGTCGGGAAATCTGACGCTATACACAGTTTTATGATACGGATAAAGGTTAGCACCGCAATTTAAGCAAAACTCATCCTCTTTATCGTTGTACGAGCCGCAGTTTTTGCACTTTTTGGAGTATTTTATAAGTTCTGCCTGCTCCTTTAAATCGGCGAGTTGCTCTCTTAGAATATCGATTTCGTGAATTCGCATTTCGACATCCTTGCCGAAATCTTCGCCTGCTTTAGCCTTATTATAGACTCTGAAACCGAGTCTCGCATAGCATTTACGAAGTTCACTTCTAAGGCGCATTATTCTGACCTGGGTTCTGCCCTTGTCAATAATTTCCTCCGCCTTTTCGCCCGTTTTATTCAGAACGTTTTTTGCATTATCAAAAATATCATCAAAGAAATTCATTTTTTAGTATCCTTTCCTGAAGATTAATTATATTATAAGGCTTTTTCCTTAAAATTACAATATTGTAACATTTTTATTAATACGGATAGCGCTTATAGAAATCTGCGATTTCTTTTTTCCTACTAAGTATATTTTCAAATCCGTTTATATATTCTAGCGGGTACTTATAGTTATATACCCTCTCGATTTCCTCGCCGCGCGGTTGTTTAAGTTTGGTTACCGCCCCTGCGCCGAGCGCTACAATAGTATGTACCTCATCCATTATGTATATATTATAATAACCCTCGTGACCTTCGGTGCAATAACCGACATTTTCAAGGTTTGACAGAGTTCCTTTCTGCCTATACAAATAATACGGGAAATAGCCTCCCATATAGAGCGTATCCCTTGAGATACCCACCATTTTCTCGGCAGGAGTCTCGCCTTTTACGAATATTTCATTCCCCTGCTCAGCCAAATTTGCCGCTCTTTTAACGGTCAGCGTATGCAGGGTTATATTCTCGGGTTTAAGGCTTATTGCAGTCTCAAGCGAGTTCTTAAAGGAATCAAAGGTATCACTTGTAAGTCCTGCAATAAGGTCCATATTTATAGTTTTAAAACCTACAGTTTTCGCAAGTTCATAGGCTTTTAGAGTTTGCTCGGTAGTATGTTTTCTACCAATTTCCTTTAAAACATCATCATTAAATGTCTGAGGATTTATACTGATTCTATCTGCGCCCATTGTATAGATAGTTTTAAGTTTTTCGCTCGTTACAGTATCGGGTCTTCCCGCTTCCACTGTGTACTCATTTATCTGTGACAAATCGAAGTTTTCGGCGATTTTGCCCATCAAAAACTCAAGTTGCTGAGCAGACAATGTTGTGGGAGTACCGCCGCCAAAATAGACACTTTTAAGGTTAAGGCCTACATTTTTTATAAGTTTCGCGGTATATTCTATCTCTTTTGCAAGATGTTCTACATAAGAAGGAATAATCGATGCAAACTTTTCAACCGAGCCCGAAACAAATGAGCAGTAATTGCATCTTGAGGGGCAAAATGGAATTGAGATATAAAGGCTAAAATCCTGCGGCTTTGCGCCCGAAATAATGCCTCGCTCCACTTTTGCGGTCTGCCAAACGAGGTTGAATTTCTCATCACTCACAAGATACTGAGAGATAAATTTTTCTCTGATTTCACCAACACTCTTATTCTCGTCGAGCATACGGTGGACAAGTCTTGTCGGGCGCACACCCGTAAGAAGACCCCATTTCTGCTCCTTACCCGAAACGCTACAGAGGCACTCATAGAGCATTGCCGCCATCTGCCACTCGGTTTTACCCTCATCGCAGTCGCTAATTTTCTCTGTTCTCTTTTCCCTTTTGCCCTCTGCGCAAACCTCGGTGACAATAGTATCGCCGCAAATTTCGGTAAGAACATAATCGCCAACAGGGTTTTTAACATCATATTCTATTGTGAGTTTCCTATCGTGGAGAAACATTCTTGCAATGTTTTCCATCTCATAACGAAAATTGTGGTTATTTACTATTATCTGCATACTTTTTCCTTACGCAAATCTTATAAAATACGGATTTTGTTTCTTTTCTTTTGAAAGGGTCGACTCCTCGCCATGCCCACAAAGAAGCCTATAATCTTTTTCTATCTTAGAAAGTTTTATCACCGACTGAATCATTTGTGTAAAACTGCCGCCGTAGAGATCCGTTCTGCCTACCGTTCCCTCAAGAATGGTATCACCCGCGAACATAACATCCTCGCAGGTTATAACGGCGGAGCCTTTTGTATGACCCGGAGTTGAGATGAACTCAAATGTGAGTTCATCGAGAACAATTTTGTCGCCGTCATTGACAATTATATCAGCATCAAACGGGGTAAAATCAAGCGCAAAACTATCCGCAAGGCACTTTTCGGAACTGGATAGCATTTCCGCATCGGGCTCGTTTATTACAATTTCCGCCCGCAATTCTTTTGAGAGCGCGAGCGCAGATGCAATATGGTCATAATGTCCATGGGTCAAGAGAATATATTTCACCTTAGCACCGCTATTATACACCATTTGTTTGATAAGATTATAGTTCATTCCCGGGTCAACAAGTGCGGCATTGTTTTCATTTGACACCGCAAGGTAGGTATTATTTCGAAGCGGCCCGACGACCACCGACATAATTTTCATAAACTACTCCTAAATTACTTTTTCGGCATTATTTTGTCGGTATCAAGGATTATTGAAACGGGCCCATCGTTTTCTACCGACACCTTCATATCGGCTCCAAAAACGCCCATTTCAACCTTTTTTATGCCATTTTCACTAAGTTTTTGTGTAAAATATTGGTAAAGTTGGTTTGCGCGAGCGGGATTGCAGGCACCGTCATAAGATGGTCGATTGCCTTTTCTCGCGTTTGCACAAAGGGTGAAGTTTGAGATTGACAAAACCGAGCCGCCGACATCTAAAACAGAGAGGTTCATTTTACCCTCTCCGTCACAGAATACGCGAAGGGCCGCGATTTTCCTTGCAAGAAAATCACATTCGGTTTCACTATCTCCATCGAAAACACCCACAAAAAGTGTTAATCCAAAATCAATCTGACCTACTATCTTTTCGTCAACGCTCACATTGGCGTTCTGACACCTTTGAAGCAGTACTGTCATTAGTTTGTCGCCCTTTCCACGCTGTTTATACCGGGAATCTTGGAGAGTCTTTCCATAATAGATTTAAGGTGCTCTGCGCCTTCTGTACTGATGGTTATATGGAAGAAACTTCTACCATCTTTTGTATCCTTTGCGACAATGCTATGAATGGGAACTCGCATAAGCGCAAACTGGGTACTGACATCTAAAAGAAGATTGGAACGAGCGTTGGCCCAGATGAGAAGCGAAACATCATAACTTGTTTTGACAGTTCCTTCTGCCCAGTGCACGTTTACCCAGCGCTCTTTATCTTCATCCTCTTTCATTCCGTTTATAGCATTTACGCAGTCACACTTATGAATGGAAACTCCCGACCCTCTTGTAATGAAACCGACGATTTCATCTCCCGGGAGAGGACTGCAACATTTAGCGAATTTTACAAGGCAACCATCAATTCCCTCAACGATAACACTACCTTGATTTTTCTTACGCTTATTATTGCTTACAACATCCTCAATGGTGAAGTCTTTTTCAAGCGCCTTTGCCTCTTTTACTGCCTTTACGTAGTCCTCTTTAATCCGCGGCATTATACGGGAAACGAGAATTCCGCCGTAGCCTATTGCGGCAAAGAAATCATCAAGACTATTGTAATGATGGCGCTTTGCAATTGCCATTATAAATTCATCGCGTTTTTCGTTCGGAATATTTATATAGTTGCGGCGAAGCTCACTCTCAAGCTCAAGGCGACCCTGCTCAATATTTTCCTCGCGGTATTCTTTCTTAAACCAGTTGCGGATTTTGTTTCTTGCTTCACTTGTCACTACAAGCTTTATCCAGTCACGGCTTGGGCCCTTACCGGCAACATTTGAGGTTATAATTTCGATAATTTCGCCTGTTTTGACCTTGTAATCGAGCGGAACTATCTTACCGTCGACCTTTGCGCCGACAGTTCTGTTACCTACGGCGGTATGAATAGCGTAAGCAAAGTCTATGATACAGGAGCCTACGGGAAGGCTTATTACATCGCCTTTAGGGGTAAACACAAAAACTTCCTCGGGAGCAATATCGCTCTTAATACTTCGAACGATTTCCTCAATATCCTCGGACTCTTTTTGTTGCTCGAGAAGCTGACGAACCCAGGCAAGACGCTCTTCGAGCTTATCCTTACCGCTTATGCCCTCTTTATATTTCCAGTGTGCCGCGATTCCGTACTCTGCGGTGTGGTGCATATCCCAGGTTCTTATCTGAATCTCAAAGGGGATTCCCTCTTTATCAATAACCGTTGTATGCAGCGACTGATACATATTAGGCTTAGGGGTTGAGATATAGTCCTTAAATCTGTTAGGGATAGGCTGGAACATATCGTGGATAATACCCAGAATGTTGTAACATTCCGTTACGCTATCTACGATGACTCTGACCGCATAAATATCGTAAATTTCCTCAAAGAGTCTATTCTGCATAAACACCTTACGGTAAATGCCGTAAATACTCTTTACTCTTCCCTCAACTGTAAAGTTTTGTTCAGAGCCGAGTCTTTCGGTGATTCTGGCTTTAATTCTATCGATAAACTCTTGTCTTTCTTCCTTTTGACCGACAAGTTTATCTTCAATTTGCTTATATCCGATGGGGTCAAGGTGCTTTAGCGATAAATCCTCTAATTCCTCTTTGAGCGCACGGATACCAAGACGGTGAGCAATGGGCGCGTAAACCTCCATAGTTTCGAGGGATTTATCACGCTGTTTTTGTTCGCCGACATAGTCAAGAGTTCTCATATTATGCAGTCTATCTGCAAGTTTAATGATTACCACACGAATATCCTGCGACATTGCGAGCAGCATTTTTCGTATATTTTCAGCTTGCTGTTCCTCTTTAGTAGTAAGCGGCAAAAGACCGAGTTTTGTAACGCCATCTACAAGTTTTGCAACATCCTGTCCAAACTTGCTTTGAACCTGCTGCAGACTTACTTCGGTGTCCTCAACGACGTCGTGAAGCAGTGACGCGGCAACTGTATCGGTATCCATTCCCATCTCGACTAACATTGTGGCAACCGAAATAGGATGAATGATATAAGGCTCACCCGATTTGCGTTTTTGGCCCTCGTGAGCCTCTTTTGCAAACTCGTACGCCGACAGGATTATCTCTTTATTAAGGTTTTTTATGTTTTTGTCAATTGCTGAAATTAGAGCTGATAGCAATTCGTTCATAGATGTATTTTGCTCCTTTAATGCGCTAAATATCCTGAAATGAATTTTAGTATATCACACGAGAAAAGATCTTTTTTAGTTTCACAATGCACAAGCGAATATTCGCCGCCGACACTGTCTAAGAGCGAACACTCTAAAAGCGCCCTTAGTATTACTCCTATCTTCGCTCGATTTATTTTTCCACCAAGTTTAAAATATATTATATCTGCACAGTTTTCGCTCTGCGGCGATGTTTTGATAAGTTTATAAACCTCGCCAGCCTCTTCCCTTGTGGGAACAAGATACTGCGCCTGACGGGGTGTGAGCTCTTCTCCTCTTAAGACCGAAGCGAAAAGTTGCTTTTCTTTAAAGAAAATGTCATCGTTTATACCGCAGGGGCGAATATCCAGAATCTGAATGGTAACCGATTCTGTTTCCATATAAGAATTTACTTTAAGGCTTACGAGCATATCCGCCTTTTTGCCCGCAAAAACGGACAGTTCATTAGGACTTGAGCCAAATAAAACGGCATTAAAAAACATATTTTCAAGGCTTAACGAGAGTCTTGAATGTTTTCCGTTTCCAATAGCGGAAATTTTTCCTACATTTACATCCTGTAGCACAAAAACGGGTGAAGGGTTATCTTTGCCCGTAGGCTCGAACATTGCAAGTTCCTTAACTGCCGCAAGGGTTATCTCATCGGGTGATATAACCGCATCTGCAGTAAGCGTCTTTTGAGGCATATATTTAAAATTTTGTTCTGCAAAATCATTGATTTTATCACGGAACTTTGCAACCTTATCGGCATCAAGAGTGACACCCACCGCAAGACTGTGTCCGCCGAACCTCGAGAAAAGTTCGCTACAGTAAGACGCCGCTTCGAAAAGCGAAAATCCTTCCACACTTCTACCAGAGCCGGTTGCAACGCCGTCTTCCTCTGACAAAACAATCGCGGGTTTTCCCGTTTTCTCAACTATTCTCGAGGCAACGATACCCAAAACGCCATGATGCCACCCTTTAGAGCAGACAACGATTACTCGCTTTTCAAGTATATCGGGCTGGGATTTAAAGATTTCTTCAATGTCATCAAGAATATCCGACTCGCAGGATTTTCTTCTATCGTTTTCGCGGCATATTTCCTCACACAAAGCGGCCGCTTCTTCTTCATCTTCTGTAATGAGCAGTCTGGCGGCACGAGATGCGCTACCCATTCTGCCTGCCGCATTTATTCTCGGCACTATACCGAAAGCAACCGAGGTTGAGTCGATTTCATAACCTTCCGAGAAAGCCGCATCCATAAGCGCACGAAGACCGAGATTATCGGTATTTTTTATTCTTTCAAGTCCAAGGCGGACAAGCGTTCTGTTTTCCGAAACGAGAGGCACAACATCGGCAAGGGTTGCAATAACCGCAAGTTCTGCAAACTGCTCAAATGCGCCCTCATAATCGCCGTCATCAAGGGCGGCGACGAGTTTAAACGCCACAAAGGCGCCGCATATATCCTTAAATTTGCTCTTGCACTGGGGGTGATGAGGGTCAACGATAATACAGTCGGGCAAAACTTCCTGCGGCTGATGGTGGTCTGTCACAACAACATCCATTCCGAGACTTTTAGCGTACTCTATTTCCTCTACCGCCGAAATACCGTTATCCACCGTTACAATAAGTTCAAACCCGTCTTCATAAAGGCGGCGGACTGCATCAGTATTGAGTCCATACCCCTCATCCTCACGACTTGGGATATAGAAATCAACATCGGCGCCCATTGCCTCGAGATATGAGTACAAAATAACAGTAGCAGTAACGCCGTCGGCATCATAATCTCCGTAAACGACTATCCTCTGACCTAAGTCAAGAGCCTCATTTATTCTATCTACTGCCCTATCCATATCGCGAAGCTCGAAAGGCGAGGCGAGGAAATCGTTTTGCTCAAAAATTTCCTTTTCACCAAGTGATGCAATACGCGATGCGGCAACTTTAGCGCTAAGCGGCGAAATGCCATATTTACTGCAAAGAGCGCGGTAATCCTGCGCTACGGGGATATTCCATTTTTTAAATTCGAGCATTCTACCGCCTCCTTTTTTAAACTAATAAGATATTATAACATAAATATATATATTTATCAATAAAAAATCCAAAAAAGACTTTTGAAAAAATAGTGGAAAAATCTAAAAAAGTATGGTAAAATAAATATATATTTTGTTTTGTGCGGTGAACTAAATGAAAAACAATGAAATTTTCGCAGAATACGAGAAACTAAAGGGCGAAATTGAGCACCACAGCAAACTTTACTATGACAATGATGCGCCCGAAATCAGCGACTATGAATATGATATGCTTATGCAGCGTCTTAAGAAAATTGAGGCGGAGCATCCCGAGTATGTAACACCCGATTCCCCTACCCAAAAGGTTGGTGGAAGCGTTCTTGATGCGCTTTTTTCACCCGTTGAGCACGCCGTTCAAATGGCGAGCCTACGAGATGTTTTCTCATTTGACGATGTAAGAGATTTTGACAGTAAGGTACGCGAGGTTGTACCCTCTCCCAGCTATGTTGTTGAGCCGAAAATTGATGGTCTTTCGGTTTCGCTCGAGTATGAAAACGGAGTGTTAAAACGCGGCTCCACCCGAGGAAACGGATTTGTCGGCGAGGATGTTACTGCAAATATTTTAACCATCAAGTCTGTACCCAAAAAACTTTCTACTGCTCTGCCCTCTTTAGAGGTACGTGGCGAGGTTTACATGTCGTCTGAGGTTTTTGAAGTTCTTGTAAAAGCGCAACAAGAAAACGATGAAAAGCCCTTTAAAAATCCGCGAAATGCGGCGGCAGGCTCGCTTAGGCAAAAAAATCCCGAAATAACAAAGCAAAGAAACCTTGATATATTTGTTTTTAATATTCAGTCCTGTGAGGGCAAGCAGTTTACTTCTCATAAAGAATCGCTCGATTTCTTAAAATCACTCGGTTTTCCAGTTACTCCTTCTTACAATGTGTACACCGATATTGAGGATGTTATCGCCGAAATCGAGAGAATTGGTCAAATGCGCGGAAAATTCGGTTTTGACATTGACGGAGCGGTTGTAAAGGTAGATGCCTTGTCACAGCGCGAGGAACTTGGTGCCACCGCAAAATATCCCAAATGGGCAGTCGCATTCAAATATCCGCCCGAAGAGAAGGAAACCACCCTTCGCGACATTGAAATAAATGTCGGCAGAACGGGAGCGCTCACTCCTACCGCGGTTTTTGACGAGGTTTTGCTCGCAGGCACAAGCGTTAGCCGTGCAGTTTTGCACAACCAGGATTTCATCAGTGAAAAAGATATTCGTATTGGCGACAAAATCGTTGTCAGAAAAGCGGGAGAGATTATTCCCGAAGTTTTAAGAAGCGTTTGTCACGCCGAAGGCAGTGTCCCCTATTTTCTACCTAATAGGTGTCCTTCCTGCGACAGCGAGGTTTTTGTAAGCGAGGATGAGGCGGTTATCAGGTGCATAAATCCCGAATGTCCTGCTCAGCTTTCGCGAAATATCATTCATTTTGCATCAAAAGGTGCTATGGATATTGACGGACTCGGTCCCGCAATAATCGACACCTTGATTTCGGAAGGCCTCATATCCTCTGCCGCCGACCTTTACACCATAAGACCCGAACAAATTGAAGTTATCGAAGGTCTGGGCAAAAAGTCTGCCGAAAACATCATTGCATCAATAGAAAACTCCAAAAAACAAGACCTTTCGAGGCTTATTACTGCGCTCGGAATTCGTCACATAGGCGAAAAGGTATCTCAGCTTATTACCGATGCCTTGCCGACTATTGAGGAAGTTATGAGCGCTGATATCGAAACTCTTTGCAGTATAGACGGGGTTGGAATTGAGATGGCTAACAGTCTGATTGCTTTCTTTAGCGAGGAACAGTCTGTAAAACTTATTGAAAGGCTCAAAGAGTATGGGGTTAATACCACTCATAAAAAAGAGCAGAAAGGCACCATTTTTGAGGGGCTGACCTTTGTTCTTACCGGTACCCTCCCCACATACACGCGCGACGAGGCTTCAAAAATTATCACACAACTCGGCGGAAAGGTTTCATCAAGTGTTTCCAAGAAGACATCCTATGTTCTTGCAGGCGAGGATGCAGGCTCGAAACTTACTAAGGCAAATGACCTTGGTGTCACAGTTATTGATGAGGCAGAATTTTTAAGAATGACACAAGAGTAGATTTATGAAAAGCGACAAAATTGATTTTAGCGACTATATGTCAAGCGGTGATTTACTGCCAAACGAGGAAAATGACATAGGCGAAATTTTCAAGGATTCACCAAGGAAATTTGACTTCACGCTACTCATACTTATCACCATTACCCTGGCGATTTCGGCGTTTTCAATCAGTATGTTTATGGGAAATGAAAAGGTAAGCAGCGAGGTTTTAGGTGTGCAAAATATCGCAGTAACAAGCGGTTTTACGCCATCTTCTAAGGTTGATAGTAAACTTGTTAATATTAACAGTGCCGACATTGAGGAGCTTTGTACCCTTAAGGGCATCGGAGAGGCTAAGGCAACCAACATAGTTGCGCACAGGCTCGCGCACGGCTGGTTTGAGAGTGTTGAGGATATTCTCGAGGTTAGCGGTATCGGACAGTCAACGTTTGAAAATATTAAAGACAAAATTTGTGTTTAGGAAGGTAAATTATGGTTTACGGAATAATTTGCGCTATGCCGCAGGAATTCGGCGTTTTGGAAAAAGAAATCCAGAATAAAACTTCGGTTTCGGTTTTTGGCAGAGAGTTTATTTGCGGCAATATAAACGGAAACGAAGTCGTTGCAGTAGTTTCACGAATCGGTAAGGTTGCGGCGGCAGTTACAACTGCGCTACTCATTGACAGATTCAAGGTTGATGCCGTTTTATTCTGCGGAATTGCAGGCGGACTACTTGACGGTATTAAAATTGGTGATATTGTTGTCGGTACCGGATGTGTTCAACACGATTTTTACCTTTCGGACAATGACATTTTCAGAATTCCTCTGCTTAATATTTCAAATATTCCCTGCGATGCGGCTCTTTCTGAAAGGTGCAAGAATGCAGCGATTGGATTTGCCAAAAAATCGCGTGGCGACGCCGAAATTTGCGCCTTTTATGATAGTGTTGGAATCGATTTGCCCAGGGTTTATTCAGGTATTATCGCTTCGGGAGACCAGTTTATAAGCGACGGTGAGAGAAAAGACTGGATTAAAAATAATGTTGAGGGTGTTGCCTGTGTTGAGATGGAAGGCGCGGCAGTGGCTCAAGCGTGTTTTGAAGCAAATGTTCCCTGTGCTATCATAAGGGTAATTTCCGACGGTGCGGATGCAGATGCCGATATGAATTTTGATAAGTTCGTTGACGCCGCTTCCCTTTTCTCCCGCGCAATTTTAAAAGAATTTTTTGCATAACGCAGCAAAAAGCCGTTCCCCTTCGGGAACGGCTTTTAATTTCGAGTTTATTCTAAGTCAATTTGTGTTAAACGAATTATTCGTCATCTGCGGGGGCATCACAATCGCAACCCTCGGTGCAGTCACAGTCATCACAATCAATATCGTCAAAATCGAAATCGTCAAAGCTAAACTCCTGCTCTTCCTCTTCCTCACGACGACGCTTAAGATAATAAAGAATTCCGCCTACTGCTGCTGCAAGAAGAACAACAAATCCGATAATCGCTAAAGCCTTTTTCATATCTAAATCCTCCGTTTATATCAATCTTTTTTTATATTATATCCGTTATTTTTTCAAAAATCAAGTAGTAATGTTGCAAAATATAAAAAGAGAGCCAAAAATTTGGCTCTCTTTTTTACATTTTTAGAGAATAATGCTCTTTCCTGTCATTTCCTCGGGCTGCTCCAAACCTAAAATTTTAAGCATTGTGGGAGCAATATCGGCGAGTACGCCGCCCTCACGAAGTTTGCAGGGATAACCTACAACACAGAAAGGAACGGGGTTTGTTGTATGTGCAGTGAAAGGACTGCCGTCCTCCTCGCGCATATGGTCGGCATTACCGTGATCGGCTGTGATAAGCACTACGCCGTCCATCTTCTCTACCGATTCGACAACTCTGCCTACGCAGGTATCAACCGCCTCAACTGCGGCAACTGCCGCCTCAAAGACGCCTGTATGACCTACCATATCGCAGTTTGCGAAGTTTAAGATGATAACATCATATTTACCGCTTTCGATACGCTCTACAACGTTTTCGGTTACCTCATAAGCGCTCATTTCGGGTTTCATATCATAGGTTGCAACCTTTGGAGAGTTTACAAGGCATCTATCCTCGCCCAGGGAAACCTTTTCAACGCCGCCGTTAAAGAAGAATGTAACGTGAGCGTATTTCTCAGTTTCGGCGATTCTAAGCTGGGAAAGTCCCTTCTTTGAAAGATACTCGCCGAGAGTATTTGTAAGCGACTGAGGCTTGAATGCAACCGAAACGTTAGGCATAGTTGCATCGTACTGAGTCATACAAACATAGTGCGGTAAAACTGCACCGCCGCGGCGCTCAAAGCCCGCAAACTCTGTATCCACGAGTGTTCTTGTAATCTCTCTTGCTCTATCGGGGCGGAAGTTAAAGAATATAACCGAATCTTTGCTCTTGATTGTAGCGTTCTCAGAGCAAACAGTAGGAACTACGAATTCGTCGGTTACGCCCTCGTCATAGGAAGCCTTGACTGCGGCAACGGCGTCGGCATTTTTAATGCCCTCCCCGTAAACCATCGCGCTATAAGCCTTTTCAACTCTATCCCAACGGTTATCTCTATCCATTGCATAGAATCTACCCATAACTGTTGCAATCTTGCCAACGCCGATTTCATCAAGATTCTTCTGAAGGTCGGCAACAAAATCTGCACCTGATGAGGGGGGGACGTCACGTCCATCCAAGAAACAGTGCACAAATACATTCTTAACGCCGAGCTCTTTAGCCATTTTGATAAGGCCGTAAAGATGGGTGTTATGACTATGCACACCACCATCAGAAAGAAGACCCATAAAATGCAGGGCGCTATCCTTCTCTACGGCATTTTTCATAGCGGCAACGAGAGCCTCATTTGAGAGAACCTCGCCATCGTTAATATTCTTAGTTATACGGGTAAGTTCCTGGTAAACGATACGGCCTGCGCCAATATTGGTGTGGCCTACCTCACTATTACCCATCTGACCGTCGGGAAGGCCTACATCAAGACCTGATGCGCCAATTTCGGTCAAGGGATTGGAAGAGAAGATGCGGTCAATATTAGGAGTTTTAGCCGAGAAA
>JAZQLL010000027.1:0-3956 GCA_045542675.1 Oscillospiraceae bacterium | reverse complement strand
ATCGCCAAGGCGGTAAAACTTGCGGATTTAAGGCATAATTCCGACATAACAAGGCTTGACACGGTAGATGCCAAGGCGTTAAAGAGAAGAGAGCAGTACCTGGAGGCTATCGCGCTTTTAGAAGAATAATAAAAAGGAGCAAATATTATGCCATACATAAAAATTAAGGCTTACACAAAGGATGAGGCGGTAAAAAACCGCGTTGCCGAGAGAATAAACGAAGTTTTTCTACAGGAGTGGGGCTGTCCGCCTGAGGCTATCAGTCTTTCATTTGAAGAGGTAGCACCTGAGGATTGGGTGAAAACCGTTCAAGGTCCCGAGGTAGACAGTAACGCCGATAAAATGAAGATTCATAATGGCAAAAAGAATTTTTAAAAGAGCCGTTGACAATCGTTTTTGAAAAACATAAAATAATATTATAAACAAATTACATAAAGGAGACTTGAAAAAGGATTTTCTTAAAAAACTTTTCCCCCTTTCTTTTAAATGTCAGGAGAAAGACACATTTATTAAAACACTTGTTATCTATATAGTAGCCGCTGTTGCTATTGCTGTTGCAGGAGCGCTTTTAGGAATTCTCCCTGTTGTGGGAAGAATCCTTGGTCCCATTATTGGAATTATCGGATACGTTGTTGATGTCTATGCAACTGCAGGAGTAGTTTTTGCAATTCTTGTTTTTGTGAAGGTGTTTAAATAAGAAAAAAGTACGCCGCCCAAAACTTTGGGCGGCGCTTTCTCTTTATTTATAGGAATAGAGAATAAAATAGCCTTCAAATATGAACTTAAGATAGCCAACACTTCCGCCAAGCAGGGAGAAGTGTGAGCCCTTCTTGTGCGAACGAATCCATTTCTTATCGGGGTTTTTCTTTGACCAGGCGGCACGTACCTTTTCGAGTTTGCTTTTTAAGTAAACTCTGAAATGCTTGTCAACGCAGATGGCAAATTTTTCGTCTACCCGCTCGACAGAGGTTTTGTATTCGAGCACGATGCTATGTACGTTTGTACCGAAAGCCCCGCTTGACTCAACGGTAATATCTGTAACGATAATGTTTTTCTGAACAGAAAGCCAGGTGTTTGCCTGTTCGAGTGACTCGAAGCGGCAGTTAAAGGTCTTAACGCCCGAAACTTTGTTTGTTGCAATTTCGAGATCCGCAGCAATAGTATCCATAACGGTCTGCGCGATGTCACCATCATTGAAAACTACTATATTGTACTTTTCTTCCATCTGGCGAAGAGTGTTGTAGAAAGCGTTAAACTCCTTTTCGGCATTCATCGTAGCCGAGCGTTTTGCATTTGTGTACTCGTTTGCACTTTTTATTACAAGTGCCTTGTCTGTTAGTTCAAAAGTTTTGATGTCTACCTTTAAAAATTCAACTTGTGTGTGTACCTTTGTAAGTTCTGCCATTTTATTCAGTCTCCTTAAAATTTACTTGTGGGTTTCCCCTTACATAATATAAGGGGAACAAGACTTTAAATCGGTTTTATAATTTCTAAAAAAATTTTAGCATACATTTTTTATTATAGCAAGTGGCAATATTGCTTTTTGTTTTGCCGCGTGGTATAATGAGCGGGTGACAAAATTCTGGAGGAATGAAAGTGGACTTAAATCTGGTTTTCTTTTTAAATAGTGTACTTCTTGGCGTGGGTCTCGCGATGGATGCCTTTTCGGTGTCGCTTGCAAACGGCCTTAACGAGCCTAAAATGAAAGTTCCTAAGATGCTTTCCATCGCTGTAATATTTGCACTCTTCCAGGCGGCGATGCCACTTATCGGTTGGTTTTGTGTTACAACCGTGGCGCAGTATTTTGCCGCGTTTGAAAAGTGCATACCGTATATTGCTCTTATACTGCTCGGCTTTATTGGCACAAAAATGCTTATAGATGGCATTAAGTGTAAAGACGACTGTGAGGGCGCGGGTGTCGGATTGGGCGCACTTATCGTGCAGGGAATCGCAACCTCAATAGATGCCCTTTCGGTAGGGTTCACCATCTCTGAGTATAATTTTATAGAAGCTCTGCTTTGTGCGGCAATCATCGCCGCTGTGACTTTCGGAATTTGTACGGCAGGTGTACTTATAGGCAAAAAATTCGGTACGTATCTCTCGAATAAGGCGCAGATTTTCGGCGGCTGTATACTTATCTTTATCGGAATTGAAATTTTTGTAAGTTCTTTTTTTAAATAACTACATATTATATAGGTGAAATAATGAAAGTAACGGAAAAAAGGGGAAGTGGAGTACTGCTTCACATTTCCTCGCTGCCTTCAGAGTACGGTATAGGCACTCTCGGTAAGAGCGCCTATGAATTTGTTGATAGGCTCAAAAATGCGGGACAAAAATATTGGCAGATTTTGCCTCTTAATCCCACCTCGTTTGGCGACTCTCCCTATCAGAGTTTCTCAACCTTTGCGGGAAATCCCTATTTTATTGACCTTGATACCCTCGTAGACGAGGGCTATCTTTCAAAAGATGAATGTGACGGTATTTTTTGGGGGAATAATGCGAAAAAGGTCGATTTTAAGGCGGTCTTTGAGGGTAGAAAAAAGATTTATCCTTCCATTTATCAAAATTTTGTGAGAAATATTCCTAAAGATTTTGAAGGTTTCTGCGTTGACAATGATTTTTGGCTTTCTGATTATGCGCTCTTTATGGCAATCAAAGATTCAAAGTTCGGTGCCTCATTTGATGTCTGGGACGAGGATATAAAAAAGAGGGAAGAGGGCGCCGTTGCGCGCTATAGCGAGGATTTGAAAGACACCGTGCAGATGTATAAGATGCTGCAGTATTTCTTTTTTAAGCAGTGGCGTGCTATTAAAAATTATGCCAATCTGAACGGAATCAAAATAATCGGTGACCTGCCGATTTACGTCTCCCTTGATAGCGCAGATGTCTGGTCACGACCCGAGCAGTTTGACTTGAATTCCGACCTTGTTCCGAGCACAGTGGCAGGTTGCCCGCCCGATGCATTTTCAAGTACGGGTCAACTCTGGGGTAACCCCGTTTATAATTGGGACTATATCAAAAATGACGGCTACCGATGGTGGATTTTAAGGCTTAAAAAGTGTCTTGAAATGTATGATGCGGTGCGCATCGACCATTTCAGAGGTTTTGAGAGTTTCTACTGTATTCCGTATGGTGATAAGACCGCCGAAAACGGTTTTTGGCGTAAGGGACCCGAAATGAGCCTCTTTGATGCGGCAAAAAATGTGCTTGGCGATATGGATATTATCGCTGAGGATTTGGGATTTCTTACTAAAGAGGTCTACGAACTGCTCGACAGTAGCGGCTATCCCGGAATGAATGTTCTGCAGTTTGCCTTCTCAGATAATGGCGAGAGCAAATATATGCCTCACCGCCATATTGAAAATAGCGTTGTCTACACAGGCACCCACGATAATACAACCCTTAAGGCGTGGATAGACGAGGAAAATTCTGAAAATATCTGCTTTGCTAAGAAAACTCTCGGCGTCGCGTTTAAAAGAAATCTTCCTCGCGAAATGATGCTCTGTGCCCTTAAAAGCCGCTCTGCGCTTTGTATTCTGACAATGCAGGATTTACTTGGCCTCGGAAAAGAGGGGAGAATGAATACTCCTTCAACCGATGAGAATAACTGGTCCTTCAGAATAACCGAGCACCAATTAAAAGGCGCTAAATACAGCTTTTTAAAGAAATACACAAAAAAATACGGAAGATAAAAAATACGCATAAAATACGATACAAAAAGGCGCGGGTCACCCCGCCCCTTTTTATTTGTGCAAAACAAATCATGACTGTAGGGGCAATTCTTAAGTCGTCCGCCATTTTCGTACAAAATAAATTTAAATCGTAGGGGAGGGGTTTGCTCCTTCCGCTAGTCCCTCACAAAATAATTATGTTTGCCCTCAGCGATTTTTAAAAAAACTTCTTGACTTTACCACACTAAAGTGATACAATGTTAAATAGAATGAGAAAGGGAGGAT
>JAZQLL010000026.1:0-5316 GCA_045542675.1 Oscillospiraceae bacterium | reverse complement strand
GGCTATGTTGCATTTGTTCCTCCGGCAGGCGAGGATGTGACCGTCAGCGATCTGACCGTTACAGGTACCGGTTTTGTCGAGTTGGGCGATTGGAGCCAGGGCGGCGGAGACTACGTTGCTAACAACCTCGTAGTTAAAGATCTTGTCTCTACTCTTGCAAATGGCGACAAGGGCAAGACTCTTGCTTGTGGATTTGCTCATTACGGTAATGCAACCCTGAACAACTGCGTTATGACTGGTACTACCGCTATGATTGAAGGTGCTATGGCAGTTGACGCAGGTTTTGTAAACGGTACCACCACAGTCGTTAACGGCGGTGAGTACGGTGTAGTTTACTGCTGGAGCCAGGCGGTAGTTACTCTCAACAATGCTGAGGTGGATACTCTCTACGTTGCTCCTATCAATGGCACTGTAACCATTGCTGCAGGAACTCATATCGGTACCCTCAACGTTGATTACGGAACCTCTGCTTCTAACCCAAACAGACTTGCCAAGATCATTATCGAGGACGGCGCAACTGTTGATGCTATCGTATTTGACGGTGTGACCTATACCCAGGCTGAATGGCTTGCAAGATAATTTGTTTATCAATTAACAGATAAATTCAAAGTCCGTTCTATCCCTCTTTTTGAGGGATAGGCGGCAATCAAAGCGCACAAAGGCTCTTTGCGCGTTTTGATTGCCCCTGCATAAGACAACGCGAGCCGCCGCTTAGTTTGACGGTCACGGTGCCCGCTATGATACGGCAAAAAATAATAAAAGGAGGGTCCTTAAAATGTTTAAGGCAAAAAGCACCAAGAAAGCATTATTTGCAAGCGCTATTTCGCTTATTATTTGCTTTACAATGCTTCTTGGAACTACTTTCGCTTGGTTTACTGATAGTGTAGAAAGCGGAAGAAACACTATTGTTGCAGGAAACCTCGATGTAGAGCTTGAGTACTCTACCGACGGCGAAAACTGGACAGTTGTTGACGAAAACACTAAGGTTTTCGGCAATGGTTCTCTTTGGGAACCCGGACACGTTGAGGCGGTAGCACTTCGCGTATCCAACAAGGGTACACTTGCCCTTAAGTACGCTCTGAGCAGCGTAGTTTATAAGGAAGTCGGTTCAATCAATGTGGATAATGAACCCTTCAAACTCTCAGACCACCTCGTTGTTCGCGGTATCACTATGGATACAGGAGCAATCGGTGATGCACTCGCAAAATATTATCTCGGCTCGCGCCCCGCAGCTCAGGCGCTTAGCAGTGAGTTTGACTTTGGCGAGAATTTCGCGAACGATGAGTTCCTTGCTGCAAACAGCTCCAAGTATTTCATTCTTGCTATTGAGATGCCCGAGAGCGTTGGCAATGAGGCAAACTATAAAACAGGCGAAACCGCTCCCAGCATTGAGTTTGGTATAAATCTCTATGCAACTCAGATTCCTTATGAAGAGGACAGTTTCGGAAACGATTATGACAAGATTGCAACTGTTTCCACCGAGGCGGAACTCCGTGATGCACTTGCTGCAGGCGGCGAAGTAATGCTCTTTAGCGACATCGCAGTTGACGCTGATAATGCAATCGTTATCCCCAATGGCATCAGCACAACTCTTAACCTCAACGGCTTTGCAATCACAGCAGAGGGCACAGAGGCTAAGGCTACTTATGTTATTGACAATAAGGGAACCCTTACCATCAATGACAAGACTGACGAGGGCAAGATCGCTCTCACAAACGCAGTTGTAAGCGCAAGCTACGGCTATGCTACAAATGCTATTATGAATAACGGTACACTTACCGTAAACGGCGGTATTATTGAGAACAATCTCTCGGGCGCTTCTTACGCTATTGATAATAACGTAGGTGCAACCGCTACCGTAAACGGCGGCAGTGTTATCAACACAAAGGGTACAGCTATCCGTGCATACAGCTGGGATGCAAACAAAGCAAGCACAGTTGTTATCAACGGCGGTACTGTAAAGGGTGCATACGCAGTAAGACTTAACAACCTTTCAACTACTGTTAAGGGCAAAATTAACCTTGCTGTAAACGGCGGTACAATCTATGGAACAAATGGTTGGGCACTCTACTCTTATTGTCACGACGGCTCCAACTTCAACATTGCTTTAAACGGCGGCGAGTACTACGGATATGTAGGCTTTGGCGGCGGAAATAAAGCAGGCGTTGAGACCGTTGCAATTGACGAGGCTAATTGCACGTTCTACGGTGATGTATTCCGTTACACAAGCACAGGTTCAGAAGACCTTGTAAGTGCAACAGCAGGAGCAACTGCTGCAAGCCAGGATGATCTTGCATCTGCTCTTGGATCAGGTAAGGATGTAGTATATCTTGCTGCAGGCACATACACATTCCCTGCATCAAGCTTCCAGGCGGGAACAACTCTCATCTGTGATGACAGTGCTGTATTTGATGGCACAAGCTCTCTTAACATCAACGGTGCAACTGTAGTTGGCGCAACCTTCTCAAGCGACAACGAAAGAACCACCACAGGTACTGTAAACGGAACATACAAAGATTGCGTATTTGAGGGTAACAGAGCACTTCGCTACTGCTATGCAGGAGAAACCGTAGTATTCGAAAACTGCGTATTCGACGGCTCTGTATACGGCGTACACTTTGATGGCGGCGCAAATGATGTAGTCTTTAAGAACTGCACATTCAGTGGTTTCAATGCTTTTGGCGCAGCACTCACCCAGCTGACTTTAGAGGATTGTACCTTTAAATCAACAGGTAAGAGCTCTTACAACGGCGTAAACCTCTGGGGTAACACCGAGCTCAAGAACTGCACATTTGTATTTGATGGCGCAGCATCTACCGAGTGGATCGGCCTTAACGGTGCAGATTCTAAGACTATCACATTTACTGATTGCACAGTAACTAACGGCGAGCTTGCTGATTATTTCAGCAACTGGTCGGCAGGTGACAAAGTAATTGTTGATGGCGTAGAAGTTGTTAACGCTTAAATTATTTTAGGCGTCAAGTCCGTTCCGTCACCCATTTATATCCTCGCGCACGGGTGACGGGCGGCAATCAAAGCGCACAAAGGTTTTTTTGCGCGTTTTGATTGCCCCAACAATTTTTTAGAAAGGAGATGCCCCAGTGCGAGAACTTTATAAGCAGATTTTTTACAAAGATAAGGGTACAAAGCTTACCGATAGTGCGTTTATGACTCGCATAACGGTATCATTCCTTATAATATTAGCATCACTTTTTGCAATGGCCTTCTCGGCTTACGGATTTTTCTCGGTTGGCGCGCCGACTGTAAAAAACACAATAACATCAGCGCATTACGACCTTAAAATAAGCGCAACTAAGAAAAGAACGGGCGAAACAACAATGCTTTCGGGAAATACTGTTACAGCGGCCGCGGGTGAAGAATATATTTTTTCTTTAGCGTATAACAAAACTGACGAAACTGCAACGACCGGATTTTGCAGGGTTGAGGTTTTAAAAGATGGCGAGAGCGAGCCGACTGTTTATCACACAGTTCAGCTTGGTGCTGACGAAAATGCACCCGGGGGCAAGCGAGAGAGTTACAGTTTTAGTGTTAAATTCAACGAAAATGCAACAGTTTCGCTTATTGCTCATTGGGGAACCTCAAAAAATTACAGTTACAATAACGAGAACAATGAATTCTATCTCACTGAAGCAAACGCTCGGTTTGAGGTAGGAACGCCTTCTGCAAATAGTCAGGGTGAGGAGACTGAGGCTGAAAACTCAGCGGCTCAAAACAGCGAACAGACACAGCAGAAGGAAAACCAGCAGTCAGAGCAGGAAACCTCTAAACAGGAAAATGAATCCGTTGAAAATTCAAATGAAACTTCGTCTCAGATGGCGCAAACCGAGCAGGAAAATCTATCGAGCGGCTCGATTGCGGTAACCGAAAAAGAGTAATTTATTGTTTTATAGGAATGTGTTATGAAAAAATCTTCAAACAACGAATATGAAAATTGCATAATATGTCGGTGCCAAACGGCAGTTGACATCAATTCACCGATAGATAGCAGAGAACATTATGTTGTCGGACTCGGTCAGCTTTGCGAAAAATGCTATAATAATCTGCATCAGTCACAATCTGAAGACGAGCTTTTGGATGTTATCGATATGGACGCCCTTTTAAAGCGTTGCAGGAAGAAAAATGAGGAAAACCTCAAGAATTAAAATAAGCGCAACTCGATTCGGCCGGGTGGATGCTCGGCTCTAGGTCTTTTTTCTCCCCGAATAGTCCCCGCATTTTGCGGGGGCTATTCTCTTTTTATTCCACTTGCAAAGAAGTGAGTTTAGTGGTACAATCTATTTATAAAACAGGAAGAGAAGTGAAAAAATGTCGGCCCTTTTATTTGCTGTCAATGCGACGATACCGATAGTTGCGCTTATGGTGCTCGGCTATGTCTTAAAGAAATTCGGGCTAATTGGTGTCGACCTTTCGAAACAAATAAATAAACTCGTTTACAGGGTGTTTTTGCCCGTAATGCTGTTTCTTAATATTTATAAAATAGAGAGTTTCGCCCAGATGGATTTTGGCTACGTGCTCTATGCTCTTTCGGCGGTGCTGGCGATATTTTTGGTATCAATTCCCATCGTTTGCGCTGTTACAAAGGACGCGGGCAGAAGAGGGGCGCTCTTGCAGAGCACCTTCCGCTCAAACTATGCCTTTATAGGAATTCCTCTTGCACAATCGCTTTTCGGCGAAGAGGGAGTAATCGTTGCAACGCTGTTGTCGGCGGCTATTGTCCCGTTTTTTAATGTGCTTGCAGTCATCTCGCTTTCGATATTTAAAAAGGACGGCGACAAGATAAGTGTAAAGAAAATCCTTTTAAACATTGCAAAAAATCCGCTCATTCAGGCAATTTTAGTCGGACTTCTGGCACTTTTGGTACGCTATATTTTTGTTCAAAACGATATTGCATTCAGACTATACGAAATAGGTGCAATTTACAAGCCGCTTACACAACTTTCAAATCTTGCAACCCCGTTGGCACTCATTTGCCTCGGTGCGCAGTTTGAGTTTTCGGCGGTAAAAGAACTTAAAAGAGAGATAATATTTGGAACCTCAATGCGCGCCTTGATAGTGCCGCTTTTGTGCATCGGTCTGCCGCTTGTGATAGCTCCAAACGTCTTTGGCGGAGCGCACTATGCGGCGTTTGTTGCCGCTTTTGCAACGCCCGTTGCAGTTTCAACAGTGCCGCTCGCTCAGGAAATGCGCGGCGATACCGCCCTAGCAGGTCAGCTCGTTGTCTGGTCAACCGTATTGTCGGCACTTACAGTTTTCGTCACTTCACTTGTGCTGCGCGCGGTGGGCATATTTTAAAGC
>JAZQLL010000025.1:0-2561 GCA_045542675.1 Oscillospiraceae bacterium | reverse complement strand
AGGTATATGCTGATGTTATCCTAAACGGCGGCAAAAATGAGCAGGCATTCCTGCTCGTAAAGGCACAAATTGAACAGATACTAAATAACCTGAAATAAATAAGAAAAATAAAAAACAGGCATCCAAACGGATGCCTGTTTTAGCTATTTTTTCATTTTATCAAAAACTTTTTTAATCAAATTTCTTGTTTTAGGAAGCGCCATAAATAAAGCCGCAGTTAAAATTACGATACAAACAACAATAATCACAACAATTCCTACAGGGTCGTTCTCTTTTTTAGGGGCGGTGGGCTGTGAGGAAATCACGTCCGAAACGGTATTGTCGGTTTGACTTGAGGTTTCCTCATCAGAAGCTGTGCTCGAAGCAAGCTCTGAGCTTTGGGCATTGTTCTTGGAAGAGTTACCTTGCAACGCCGCAACCTGTTTACTGCTAAGCTTAGTAAGCTTTTGGTCACTGACAACATACTTGGAGTTATGATTCAAATTAACCGAACACCACGCATCCTTACTGTTTTCGAGAACGATTTTGAACATTGCTTGATTATCGGGGATACGGGCATAGTCGCTTTGTATATAGTCAATATCCTCCTCATATCCCTTTTCGGGATGTTCAACGTGATATAACTGCAGAAGTTCCTCTTTACCAAAGAAATCTCTAATAAACGCTGATTTAAATCGGAACTCAATGTTTCCCGGAAGTTTGCCGTTATTAGCAAAGGAGAGGGCTATCGCCTGCTTGCCCGAGCTAAGATATTTTCCCTCGACAACATATATTCTTGTGGTTAAATTTATATCCTTGGTTTTGTGCGGTTGAATCTTTTTGCCATCGATAATCCACTGATATCCGTCGCGGTAGCAAACAAGGTTTTTCTTTTGATTTGCTATCGCATCTAAAATCTCTTTAGAAAGAACATTTTCACTGCTATTGCTGCTAAGAAGTATCTTTCCGGCTTCCCCTTCTTTAAGATTTTTTACCGAGGAAAGAAGCCCGCCGTTGGTAATGCCCAACTCAAACTTATAGTCAAATTCATCCTTGACAAAAAAGTCGGCGTAAACCTTGTCGAAAAACGACTGATGCGACTTGTTGTCAGCGCCATCGGTAAGTTCCACATGCATCCTATATTCGCCGTTTAAAATGGTAGAAGGTATAGGTACTTCTAATGTGTGTGTGCCAGTTTTAAGTGGCTTGTCTATCGTTGTAAATATGTCATATCCGCCATTGGTATCATATTCTTTTAGACCTATAACACTCCAACCAAGACGTCCCAAAACCTCTTGAGAATCTTCAATTGGTAAGTACTTAAGGTCAACACAGGACACACCTGTGCCCTCTTCTGTTATATCAATTTGTAGGTACAGAATTCCCGGCTTTGTAACGGTCAGCTCATCGTTAAGAACCTTTATTGAATTAGGTACGGGAGCGGTTTCATCGCCCGCAACACCTGTAATGTTAAATTTCAGCAGGTCAAATTTTCCGGGAGATTCCTTGTAATAATCCGCAAAATAACCGCCGGTTAACTGATTTGTATAATGTGCTTCATTGTTTTTTGCATCATAAAGGCGCAAGTCTTGAATTTCCCAATCACCGATGTGTCTTGTGCTATCTATTGGGATTTCTATTGTAAAGGTTTGAGTGCCTGTGCCCTGAGGTATATCGTATGTAGAGGGATAAAACTCATCCGACATATTATTCTTGTATAAATACAAGGCTGCATGTACGATAGGCTCGGTTGAGGTAACATTAAGTTCAATCTTGAGATTCTGATTTTTTTCAACAGTGGGATTTAAAATTTTAACAGAGTTTATAACGGGACGCAAAACGTTCGCGGCCCCGTCCGTAACATTAGTATGTATCTTGCCAAAAACATTATGTTGTGGTTTAAATGAATCACTGTAAAGTTTGCTTTCGCCCGAATTGTAAACACCGAAATAATCTGTGTGATTGCCCTTTTGGTCAAAAAATTGAAGATGGCCGACATACCAGTCTCCACCGATAAAATCCTTACGCGTTGGGATAGTGAATGTGTACTCAATATAACTTTGTCCCGAGGAGTAAACGGGTGTTTCCCATGTTTTGTCCTCATACGCGGTCACCATACCAAGTTTTTTATCATTAAACTGTATAATCGCTCTTACAAGACCGGTTTCACTTTCTTTAACCTTAATGCGAACCTGAAAACTGCCGCCCGCCTTTACCGTGTCAGACAAAACTTCTACAGATACAAGTTGCGGTGGAGTCGCATCCTCCGCCGCTCCGACCGGCAGAGCGCTCATGGGGGAAATTGCTAGAATCAGCGCAATCAGACATGCGCCGATGTTTTTAATAAATCTTTTCATGGTTTCTCCTCAATTCAGTTTTTATTACATAAAACACCGTATTTTCCTTTTTTATTATAATACATCCCCATCAAAAAGTAAACTGCCACAACGTAAATACAGTAACAACTGCCAAAAAGTAAAAAAGTGCCAAATCTATGCCTGTTTTGTGTTCGGTTTTGTGTTCAGATAAGTTTATTAATTTTATAGTATTTTTCATATATTCTCGGTAAAACTATTGACAAA
>JAZQLL010000024.1:0-2615 GCA_045542675.1 Oscillospiraceae bacterium | reverse complement strand
AGAAAGACAGGCAGCAGCGGTGCATACTTAAAGCAAGCAACAGTAACAGAGACATCTTATACTGATGCAAAGGCTAAGAGCGGAAAGACCTACACTTATGCTGTAAAGGTTAGAGTAGAGAATGGTCTCATCGCTACAAATAGCGGCCTTATTAAGGCAGCTCCCGTTACCATCGCGTAACACTAGCCAAAAGTCAAGAAAGCCAAACGGCTAAATAAAAAGAGAGAGCTTCGGCTCTCTCTTTTTTCTTGCACAAAATAAACCAAAACCGTAGGGGTGAACAGTGTTCGCCCCTACAACGATTATTTAATTTTTATCCGTAGGGGCGGGCGCCCTCGACCGCCCGCAAGGTATGTGCAAAATAAATTATTTGTATTGCGCTCATGCCGCGCGGGCACCATATTTTTGTCCATAGCAACAAAAATATGGAAAAAAGTGCATTAAAGGGGGACCGACTGTCTCCCCTCGCATCGACTTTTATTCACCACAAATCTCCTTTCGCTTACAATGCGAAACGAATCTGCAGAAACAAGAAATCTCATATCTATGCTCGTCCCCCTCTCGTAGGGGCGAACAGTGTTCGCCCCTACAACGATTATTTAATTTTTATCCGTAGGGGCGGGCGCCTCGACCGCCCGCAAGGTATGTGCAAAATAAATTATTTGTATTGCGCTCATGCAGGCGACCAATGGTCGCGTCTACGAGAGGGGAACGAGCGTCGAGATGGGGAGTTTTGTTTTTGCATATTCGTTTCGCATTGTAAGCGAAACGAGATTTGCAGTAAGTAAAAGACGATGCGACGGGGGACAGTCGGTCCCCCTTAATGCACTTTTTTCCATATTTTTGTTTCTATGGACAAAAATATGGTGCCCGCGCGGCATGAGCGCAACGAGAAATAAATCATAAGAGCAATTCGGAATGGATAAATCCATTCCCTATGGCAACAAACAGATAATAATTTATAATTTGTAGGGAACGTAATTTATGATGTTCGCTACAAATCACATACAAGCTTTCCCTCAACTTCCCTCAAACCGTATGAATTTGTGTACTGTATGTAAAATATGTTTTTTTACTTTACAAAACATAAATGTTTTGATATAATAACATTTATGGTAATATGCGGTATTATCGCCGCTTATAACGACTCTTTTTACGGCGAAAACACAATTTATCCGCCGCAAATTAAACAGTAAAGATAGGAGTTTTAAAGTTATGAAAAAAACAGGAATCCTTGCAAAAATCGTTTCCGCAGTTTTAACTATTTCGGCAGTTCTCTGCTTCTCTTCCTGCGGTGACACCACTTGGGTATACTCATCGGGAGATCAGAGCGTTCCTGCAGGTGTTTACCTTGGATATCTAGTTGACGCCTATTACGGCGCCGTTTCCGGCCTTACAGACAAAGAGACCGATATTTTCAAACAGAAGATTGATGGCGTAAAAGTTGCCGATCACATAAAAGATCAGGCAAAATTAGATTGCACCTCATACGTCGCTATTGAGCGCCTTTTTGATGAGTACAAACTCAAGCTCACAGAGGATGAAATTGAGGAACTCAATGCTACCGTAAACAGCATTTGGGAGAGCGCAGGCTCAATCTATGAAGAAAACGGTTGCGGCAAATCCTCTTTCTACAAAATGATGGAAAACGATGAGAAACAGCAGAAAATATTCGAGTACTATTACAGTGAAAATGGTAAAGAGCCCGTTTCCGAAAAAGAGCGCAAGGACTTCTTCACCAAGAATTACGCTAAAATCAAGTACGTTGCAGTAACATATTCAAATCACTTCAAGGGCGTTACCACCGCTTCTGATGCTACCGATGCTCAGAAGAAAGAACTTAAGAAAATCGCCGAAGATTACGTTGCACGTCTTGCAAAGGGCGAGAAGATCGACAAAATCTCGGGCGAGGAGCAGCTTGCTGCTCACTCGGTAGAGGCAGGAAGCAGCCATGAGGGTCACGATCACTCAAGTTATGACAAGACCGAGGTTGACTATACCTTTATTACTAAGGACACCTCCGAGGAGCCCGACAAGTTTAATGCCGCTGTATTTAAGGCTGATTATAACAAGCCTTCAATGGCAGAATACTCAACCTACGGCTACTATGTATATGTTCGTTACGAAACAAACGCTGACAGTAAGGACTACACCGACAGAGCTTCGGGCGTTCTTTCCAATATGAAATCTGACGATTGGACAAAGATTCTTGATAAATCCATCAGTCAGGTAAAACTCACCGCAAATGATGCGGCCGTTAAGCGCTATAAGCCTCAGAATATCGTTCTTGAGTATTAATAGCACAAGTCTATTTTAAGGAGATTTTTTACTATGGGTCTTTTGGATTCCATTTTCGGTTCCTACAGTTCAAGAGAACTTAAGCGCATTAAGCCTATCATGGAAAAGGTTTGCGCGCTTGAGGAAAAATATGCCGCTTTAAGTGACAGTGAACTGTCGGGCATGACCGCCAAACTTAAGGAGCGTTTAGCCGCCGGCGAGAGTCTTGACGATATTCTCCCCGATGCATTTGCTACCTGCCGCGAGGCCGCATGGCGTGTGCTTTCAATGAAGCATTACCCCGTTCAGATTATCGGCGGAATCGTGCTTCACCAGGG
>JAZQLL010000023.1:0-16294 GCA_045542675.1 Oscillospiraceae bacterium | reverse complement strand
GTTGATGAAGAGGGCTTTTTCAGAAGCACCTTTTCAAACGGTACCCCCGACCTTACGGCGCTTCCTTCTTCGGTAAGGGTTAAAATAAGCGGCGAAATGGGAATAAGCGAGAATATCGGCGAGTTTGAAACCGCTGAAAATATCCTTACTAAACTCATTAAATCGATAGGCGGAAAAAATGGCAGTCTGGAGAAAACCGCTAAGAAATTATCCGAGGATAAACTCGCGCTCGAAACATGTCAGACAAACCTGAAAGAATATGAGCACATAGCGTCCGAGCTCGAAGCACTTGAGACCGAGCAAACCGACCTCTTAAAGCGGAAAAAGGAAATCGAATCTGCTCTCTCGCAGGCTCATGGCGCCGAGGCGTCTAAAATAAAACTTGAAAACTATGATAAACTTTCTAATGAGATAACCGCCCTTAAAAATAGGCTTGAGCAAATCGAAAAGACCTACGGCGGAAAATGTCCCGATGATGAATATATAGAGCGTATCCATGCACTTTTAGAGGATATAAAGGCAAACCGCACACTGTATAATTCCGAAAAATCCAAGACGCAGAGCGCAGCGTTTGTAACTGCCTTTGAAAAGTTCAGCGAAAAGATGCCCACAGATGAGGGAATGCAGGAACTTTCTGTAAACTTAAGAAATGTCTATGTCTGCGAGCAAAAAATAGCAGAGTTAAAGGCGCAGATAACTTCGCTTGATGAAAAACTCTCGGCACAGCATATAGAAAACCTTTCGGATCTTTCGGAAAAAGAAATTAACGACATAAGCTTAAGAGCGGCAAGAGCCATCTCAGCACAAACTCTTAGCCAAAGCCCTGTGCATAAAACAAATCCACTGCCGTTTATTCTTGCAGCTCTCGTAGTTGCCGCTGGAATAGGTCTCTTGTTTGTTAACACCATAGTTGGTGTTCTTGTGGCGGCAGTAGGCGCAGTGGCGCTTATTGCACTCGGCCTTTTAGCCGCAGTTAAGAAAACTGTGGGCGGATCAATGGCGGGCCCGACTCTTACTGATGAGGATAGAAAAATTATAAAAAACTTCCTCATAAAGTATGGCTTCTCGCCTGATGCGGATATAAATATAGCCATAGAGAAACTCAAATCTGCTCTCGATATTATCACTAAGATAGAGCAGAATGAGGATGCTATAAAGCTGGAACAAGAGGAGTATGAGGTTGCAAAAAATAGCGTTTTGGCAGTTTTAGATGAGTATCAGATTGAGACCGCTAATCTTAATTTGGGGTATGAGAAACTTAAATCCCAACGCGATTATTATCTTAATATTGTGTTGCCTGCGGTGGAAAGTATAGACCGACTTAAATCGCAGATTTCCGCGTCACAAAGTAATGTAAAAAACCTTCTGTCCGACATCGCGGTAGTTTGCCAAAATCCTGCCGAATTCGAGAATATTTTTGAGAAAATCCGCAATGATACATCGGAATATAAAAACGGCATAGTGATGCTTAAGGAGAAAATTCGAGACGCTGAGGAGAGCTTTGAGAGGGATAATATCTCGGAGATTTCGCTTTCGCAAAATCTCGGCTCGATAGAGGAACTTAAAAAGAAAAAGGAATCGATCGACAAAAAACTTGATGAGATTACAAACAATGTTGCGGCGCTCAGAGCAAAATCAGCGCGTTTTGAGTCGTACCGCGAGGAAATTAACACCTTAACCGACGAGATAGAAACCGCCTATGAGGTGGAAAAAGAGGAAAAACAAAAACTTGTTCTCGTAGAAAAGACCTACGAGTTTTTAACCTCGGCAAAAACCGCCATGACAGAAAAGTATGCAGAAAGTTTAGAGCAAAACTTTAAAAGGTATAGCGAAAAATTCTTGTGCGATAAAACTGAAAATGTAAGCGTGGATAGTTCTCTCGAACTTTCGGTCAAAAAGAATGGTATAGCAAGAGGACCCGAGAGCTTTTCGAGCGGTCAACAAAGCGTTATGGATGTATGCCTGCGCCTCTCGCTTGTGGATGCAATGTTTGAAAAGGAGAAACCCTTTGTTATCCTCGATGACCCATTCTCGCTTATGGATGAGCAAAATCTAAGTGACGCTCTCTCGCTTTTAAAAGAGGCAGAAGCAGATCTTCAAATAATCTATCTCACCTGCCACCCCAGTCGTGAAATTAAATAAAAGGAAGTTTTAAAATGATAAGTCAGGGAAGACCCCAAAATTTAGAAAATAGGGAAGAAAAGGAAATAAAATGCTATGATTTCCTCGATTCTTTGGGAATTGAGTACACTCAAATTGACCATGAGCCTGCAATGACTATGGAAGCCTGTGAGGAGATTGATAAGAAACTTAATATCAGAATTTGCAAAAATCTTTTCCTCTGCAATAGGCAGGAAACGGCATTTTATCTGCTCTGTATGCCCGGCGATAAACCCTTTAAAACAAAGGATCTGTCAGCCCAGATAAATTCATCCCGCCTTTCATTCGCGAGCCCCGAAAATATGGAAAAATACTTAAATGTAACTCCCGGTTCGGCAAGTGTGCTCTCGCTTATGAATGACTTTGACAGAGATGTGCAACTTCTAATTGACAGTGAGGTTTTAGAACGTGAGTATTTTGGATGTCACCCCTGCAAAAACACCTCGAGCCTGCGATTTCGGGTAAGCGACCTTAGGGAAAAGATAATCCCTGCGCTAAAACATAGCCCCATAATTGTTAAATTATAAAAAAATCTCCGCATAGTTATATGCGGAGATTTTTAATGTAAAATTTGATTGATAAGTAGCATAATATATTTGATAAGCCCTTGAAATTTTACATTTCATTTGCTATAATGTAATCTGTTATAATATGATTTTTCGCCAAAACCACTTGGCGTTAATTGAAAGGTGAGTATTATGGAAAAAATGCTTAAACAAATCGGCGAAATGGGTATTGTTCCCGTTATTAAAATCGATGATGCAAAGGATGCAGTTCCTCTTGCAAAAGCACTCGTTGAGGGTGGTCTGCCCTGCGCAGAGGTAACCTTCAGAACTGCGGCAGCTCCCGCTGCAATAAAAGCTATGACAGAGGCGTATCCCGAAATGCTCGTAGGCGCAGGAACAGTTCTTTCAACAGAGCAGGCGGATTTAGCGGTTGAATGCGGCGCTCAGTTTATTGTAAGCCCCGGCTTTAACCCTAAAAATGTTCAGCACTGCATCGATAAGGGCTATCCCGTTTTGGCAGGTGTTTGCACACCTACCGAGGTTGAGATGGCTATGAGCTACGGTCTTTCAACCTTTAAATTCTTCCCTGCAGAGCAGGCAGGCGGCGTTAAGTTTATCAAAGCACTTGCATCGGTTTACACATCTGCAAAGTTTATGCCCACAGGTGGCGTAAATGTAAATAACATCAAAGATTACCTCTCCTGCAGCGCAGTTCTCGCTTGCGGCGGTACCTGGATGGTTCCCAGTGACCTCATTGCAAAGGGCGAGTTCGATAAGATTCGCGATATGGTAAAAGAGGCGGTAGAACTTTTAAAGGAGATCAGAAAATAATGAAAAAAGTTGTAACATTCGGTGAAATAATGTTAAGGCTTGCTCCCGAGGGCTATTATAGATTCGTTCAGGCGGATAAATATGGTGCAACCTTCGGCGGCGGCGAGGCAAACGTTGCGGTTTCTCTTTCTAACTATGGCTACGATGCCGCTTTCGTAACAAAATTACCCAAACACGATATCGGACAAGCCGCAGTAAACGAGCTTAGAAGATACGGCGTTGATACTTCCAAGATTACCCGCGGCGGAAACCGCGTTGGAATCTACTATCTTGAAAAGGGCGCATCGCAGAGACCTTCCAAGGTTATTTATGACCGCGCATATTCCTCAATTGCAGAGGCAACATGTGCCGACTTTGATTGGGATAGCATTTTTGACGGCGTAAAGTGGTTTCACTTTACAGGCATTACTCCAGCTTTAGGCGACAATGTTGCCGAAATTTGCCTCGAGGCTCTTAAAAAGGCTAAGGAATATGGCGTTACAGTAAGCTGTGACTTAAACTACCGTAAGAATCTCTGGTCAAAAGAGAAGGCAGGCAAGGTTATGGCGGAGCTTATGCCTTATGTTGATGTCTGCATCGCTAACGAAGAGGATGCATCCGATGTGTTCGGCATTAAAGCCGCTGACACAGATGTAACCCGCGGCGAAGTAAATCACGAGGGTTATAAGGATGTTGCAAAACAGCTTGCAGATCGCTTTGGATTCAAGTTCGTTGCAATCACACTTCGTGAGAGCATCTCGGCTAACGATAATAACTGGGCCGCTATGCTTTATGACGGAAGTGATTACTATTTCAGCAAGAAATATAAAATGCACATTGTTGATAGAGTAGGCGGTGGCGACAGTTTCGGCGGCGGACTTATTTACTCAATGCTCGAGGAAAAGGCTCCTCAGCAGATTATTGAGTTTGCAGTTGCAGCAAGCTGCCTTAAGCACTCCATTGAGGGCGACTTTAACCAGGTTAGCGTTGACGAGGTTACAAAACTTGCCGGCGGAGATGGCTCGGGTAGAGTTCAGAGATAAACTAAATAAAAAGGGTCTGCGGCAAAACGCAGACCCTTTTTTAAACTTTATTTAAGGCACAAAATGTAGTATAATGTATATAAATTTATAGATGAGAGGTAAAATTTGATGCGATTGTTACTTGCAGAGGATGAGAGATCTCTTTCTAAAGCAATCAAAACCATACTCGAAAAAAACAACTATTCTGTTGATGCCGTTTTTGATGGCGAAGAGGCAATTGACTTTATAAAATCACAGAAATATGATGGTATTGTGCTCGATATAATGATGCCAAAGCGCGATGGAATCTCGGTTTTGAAAGAGATACGCGCTCTCGGGATAGATACCCCTGTTATTATCTTGACGGCGAAATCTGAAATAGACGATAAGGTTTTGGGGCTTGATAGCGGAGCAAACGACTACCTGACAAAACCTTTTGATTCTAAGGAACTTCTTGCCCGCATCCGCGCTATGACGAGGGTTCAGATGTCGCAAACCGATAGTTGCCTGCGGTTTGGAAACGTAAAACTTGACTGTGCAACCTTTGAACTTTCTACAAATAGCGGAAATTTCAGACTTGCAAATAAGGAGTTTCAGATGATGGAAATGCTCATGCGCAACCCCCGTCAGTTTATTTCTACCGAGCACTTTATGGAACGCATCTGGGGTTATGATAGCGATGCCGAGATAAGCGTGGTGTGGGTGTATATTTCCTATCTTCGTAAGAAACTCTCTACGATAGATGCTAGCATTAACATTCGTGCACAACGTAATGCAGGCTACTTTTTGGAGGAAATCAGATGATTAAAAAACTGCGAAGAAAATTGCTTGCGGTTTCAATGCTCTCGCTTTTCTTGGTGCTTTTTGTTATAGTCGGCGCGGTGAATGTTTTTAATTTCAGTAAGATTGCAAACGATGCCGACAGTACTCTCTATCTGCTTTCGCAAAATAACGGAAATCTGCCGCCGCCTGAGAATAGATTCCCCGAACAGTTTGACGGCGGAATGTTTGAGGATAGAGCACCTCACCACTCGCCTGAGTTTAATTTTCAGACCCGCTTTTTCACGGTTATTTTTGGAAAAAACGAGAACATTCTGTCCTATAATATGGAACATATTGCCGCAGTTGATGTAAATAAGGCGGCAAATATGGCGCTTTCTGCTCTGCGCTCGGGTAGGGAAAAAGGATATTTTGGAAACTATAGATTTTCGGTAACAGAGCAAAATTCGGGAGAAGGATATATTGTAATTTTCCTTGACTGCGCAAAGGAACTTGAGACCTTTAATAATTTTCTTGCAATAAGTTGTCTTATGTCCCTTTTAGGACTTGCGGCGGTTTTTGTATTGATATTTGTGTTGTCGGGCAGGATAGTTCGCCCCATAAGTGAAAGTTATGAAAAGCAGAAACAGTTTATAACAGATGCGGGCCACGAGATTAAGACCCCCATAACCATCATTGATGCCGATGCAGAGGTTCTTGAAATGGAAATAGGGGATAACGAATGGCTTATCGATATAAAAAATCAGACCAAACGCCTTGCATCCCTTACAAATGACCTTATCTATCTCTCAAGAATGCAGGAAGACGGACTTTCTCTTAAAATGATAGATTTTCCCGCTTCGGATGTTGTGCTTGAAACTGCGCAGTCTTTTCAGTCAAGAGCACTTACGGGCCATAAAGACTTGTTGTGGGAAATTCAGCCCATGCTTTCTCTCTGCGGTGATGAAAAGGCAATACGTCAACTGGTTTCAATTTTACTTGACAACGCTATAAAATATTCTCCGCAAAACACTGCGATAAGTTTAAATTTCGGAAAAAATGGCAGAAATCTCGTCTTGTCGGTAAGCAATGTCAGCCAAAACGAGATAGTGGGCAATCCGTCCAAACTTTTTGATAGATTTTACCGAACAGATAGTTCACACAACTCTCAAACCGGTGGTTACGGAATTGGTCTTTCGATAGCCAAGGCGGTTGTTGATGCGCATAAAGGTAAAATATATGCTACCTGTCCCGACGGAAAATTAATCACAATTGCGGCAGTATTTCCGCTTTAAAATGAAAAGAGGCTCTCCCAGGAGAGCCTCTTTTCATTTGGGAATTGTGGAAAATGAGAAAAAGGTTTAAACCCTTTACTACCAGTAAAATCCGCCGGGCCGTCCTCCGGGACCGCCGCCCATATTACCGCCGGGCCGTCCTCCACCCATGCCACCGCCCATGCCGCCACCGACACTGTACAGTGACGATGTCATTTGTATGGTGGCAATGGTTGAACCGCCGCTAATTGAGGCGTTTTCGGCGTATCCGTTTTTATCCGCGCCTGAAACAGTACCGCCGACTACTATACTGTAGGTGTTGCCGCTTTGAACTCTGCTTGATGTTACAACTGCACTGCTGTAGGCTTTTCTCGGGGTAAAGGAAACGATAACCTTTCCGCTTTCGTCGCAAAGCGCAAACGAGGTATTAGCCGCCTGCGATGAAATGCTTGTGAGTATCGCACCCTGATTTTCAGCACTTGAAAAACCTTGAGCCATACCGTTACTGCCCAGAGCAACAAGTACTCCGCCGGTTACAGTTGCGCTGCTGTCATAGTCAAATGAGCCGTTCCCACTGTTTGTAGGTCCACTCACTAAGGTAATACCGCCGCTAACTGAAATTTTGCCGTTAGCATCAATACCGTCACCGGATGCATCGACTAATGTGTAACCGCCTGAAATGTTTATTTCGCCATTTGATGAGGCAAAACCGCCCATTCCGGGTCTGCCCATAGCCGAGCCGTCATTTCCGCCTGCGGCGTTAAGTCCGTCGTCTGAAGCGGTAATATCGTGCGTGCCACCAGTAATAACTATTCGGGTGCTCTCAAGTCCTTCGTAACTTTTGGTAATATTGATCTTGCCATTCGAAATAGCAAGGTCATTGTCGGCGTGGACTCCGTCATCACCGCTTGAAAGCTTGAATGTACCGCCGCTTATAGCGATGGTGTTGTTAGAGTGAATGCAGTCGTCAAGCGAATCAATAGTGTATGTGCCACCCGAAACGATAATATCTGAAACCGCCTTGATTCCCTTGAAACTTTCGTCCGAAGATGAAAGATATGAGAGAGAGCCACCACCTGCCATGATCGTAATACTCGGATTTTCGAGTTTTACGGCCGTTTCTGCCTGAATGCCATCATTTGCAGAGGTAATATTTATATTGCCGCTTTCAATGTAAACATAACCTCGGTCGGCGTCCTCGGCGTTGTCGGAACGTATGCCGTCGCTTCCGGCATTTATGGTAATATCAGCGGAAGAAATCTTAACACAATCCTTGCCGTTTATTCCGACGTTCTGCGCATTTACAGTAAGCTTGCCGCCGGAAATCGTAAGATCATCCTTAGAAACAATTGCATGCTTATAGCTGCCGTTTATATTAAGACTTCCCGAGCCGTTTATGGTAAGGTCAGCGCGGCTGAAAATGGCGCCGTCCGCCGCCTCATCTTGAGCAAAATTATAAGATGAACCGTCTGAAATGGTGTTTTGTGTCGCTTGTTTGAGGGTTATAAAAACCTTGTCTGCGGATTTAACAAATATAGCGGGTCCGCTATTGTTTTGAATATTAACACCACTTAAAACTATCTGCACCTTGTCGTTTTCGCCCGCCTCGATTATTATGGGTTTGTTTTTCAGTGTGCCCGAAAAAAAGTAGGTGCCTGCTTTTGTTATTTTTGTGTTTGTATTATCAGAGAGGACAACACTTGTAACGTTTGTGCCGTCATAATTTCCTTCTTTGTCTCGGTCTGTAAAGGTGAAATCCATGTTTGAGGTGTCGGCAGTATTTATACTAACGCTGCCGCTACTACTCTCTTGACCATTCCCAAACAAATTGCCTGCAATTCCTGTATCATCTTTGCTTGAAACTGCGTCAAGGTTTTTGGCTTTACAGCCACAAATGGCTATGCAGAGCAATAAAACTGAAAGTAGCGCAATGATTTTCCTTGTCATAGTGCCTCACTTCCTTCGAGACTTTCGCATATAGAAATCTCAAGATTTCCGTTTCTGGTTCTCAGTTTATCTATAAATTCCTGGATTTTGGAGATGTCTTTTATATCAATTTTGTAGGAAAGTTTATAAAGACTTCCCATGTTGGTGGTCTTGGTTTTTACAAGTTTGTATTTTTTTGTGTATGCCTTGAAAATGTCATCAAAAGCGCCATAAAAATTTATGCTTTCGGGAACAGTGATGTTAAGGTCCATCGTTTTGTCATCGCCAAAATGCATAAAAGATGAAATAAAGATGACTGCACAAATGATTAGGGTAAATATAGCCGCGAGATAAATGTAACCCGTGGCGCAGGCAAGTCCTGCCGTCATTGCAAGGAATATTGCCGCTATGTCGCGCGCCTTTCCCGCAACCGAACGGAAACGTACAAGTGAAAATGCTCCCATAACGGCAACACCGGTTCCGATGTTGCCGTTTACCATTGTTATGACAGTTGTAACAATGGGCGGGAGTAGTATAAGAGAGAGGATTAGGCTTTTAGAAGAACATGAGCGGAATGCACATACTGCGGCGGTTATAACACCGCACAAAAGTGCCGCTGCGACGCAAATAAGATAGGTTGAAATTGTAAACTCATCTGTAAGTATCGAACTAAATATTGCTGACATTTTTTAATTCTCCTTTTTGGACATTGTTTTGATTTAAAACACTTCGGTATGCGTTAGCATACTTGGAAAAAGAGGTGGGGTAGAGGCGAAGATCTGATAACGCCTGCGTGAGCCATAGCGGCATTGCGCCGCCTGTTTTTATCTCCATTATGAGCTCGTTTTGGGGCAGGATGGCGGTTCCAACTGAGCCTTTTTCCAGCGCAAGTTCGCAGTTTCGGTATCTGATATTTGTGTCAAAGGTTATGCGAACATCACTTTCAACCTTTGCAAAATATGCCTCGCGCTCGTAAATTATCATCATTTTGGGTTGCGGATGCCCGTAAATGTTCATCGCGTAGTCTATTTCGCGCATGATTTGTGAGTTTTCGGGCGCCCTGCCGCCGCTTATAAACTCCAGAACTTCGCAAAGCGGAGCTTTTATTCTGCGCTTGTAAACCGTTCCTTTGTATTTTTTCTTTATCTCAAAGAAAACTGTGTCAGTGATAAGGGGAGTGCCGTAACTTCTTATGCGCAATTTCTCTTTGTACGCCTTGGCATCAATCGAATTGCGGATAAGCAGAAAGGATGGCGTGTCAAGATATAGACTGTTTATGGTGCTAACACCGTGCTCATCGGTATAAAGGCGTTCACAAATTAAAGAAAGAAGTGCCGCCTTTTGTTCTTTGGTTATGCGGTACTTTTTTTCGCTACGCCTGAAAGTGTATATATCTTTAATTGCAACTCGCCTCCTTCTCAGGTTTGTATATAGTATAGATAATAAACTTTAAATAAGCTTAAAATAAAAACACAAAAAAACTTGACAATAAGGCGCTTGATTGTTATAATATTTTAGTGTATTGTCGCGTATTGCGGCAAACATCCTTGCTCCTTGTAAAATCAGGGGGCCAAAGTCCAAAAGGAGGTGCAAAAACATGTCGAAGGTAAACGCAAAGTATGAGGCCTTTTTGGTTATTGACAACAGCATCGGCGAGGAGGCAATAAAAGCCACAGTCGAGAAGTTTTCTAACCTGATTGCCGCTAACGGTACCATCGAGAATGTTGATGAGTGGGGTGTTCGTAAGTTCGCTTATCCCATCAACTATAAGACAGAGGGCTATTATGTTCTCTTCAATTTCTCGAGCGAGCCGTCATTCCCTGCTGAGCTCGATCGTATCTGCAACATTACAGATGAGATCGTTCGTTCACTCGTTATCAGCAAGGAATAATTTAAGCTTTAAAAAGCGGTAAAAGAAAGGGTGTTCTTAGTGATCAATGTAGTAGTTCTCATGGGCAGACTTACTGCTGACCCCGAACTTAAACAAACTGCCACCGGAACAGCAGTAACTTCGTTTAGCATTGCAGTTGAGCGTTCATTTGCAAATAAACAAACAGGTGAGAGACAGGCCGATTTTATTAATATCGTTGCTTGGCGTCAGACTGCTGAGTTTATCTGTAAATACTTCAGAAAAGGCAGCATGATTGCTATCGAAGGCTCACTTCAGACTCGTAGCTACGAGGATAAGGAAGGTAATAAGAGAACTGTTTATGAAGTAGTTGCAAGCAACGTTTCATTTACAGGTAGTAAAGCAGAGAGCGGTACTCGTGATGCAGTTCCGTTTGAGGTTCCTGCAACAGCTTTCTCTTCAGGAAGCCAGGGCGACTTTGAGGTCGTAAATGAGCAGGATGATGATGACCTTCCCTTCTAAACTAATTTAGAAAATTTGTTGTTAAACCTAAAAAGGAGGTAACTTTACGATGGAAAAGAATGAGAGATCATTTAACCGCAAGGGTCGTAAAAAGGTTTGTGCTTTCTGTGTAGATAAAGCAGGAACCGATATCGATTACAAGGATATTGCAAAGCTCAGAAAGTACATTTCCGAGCGCGGCAAGATCGTTCCCAGAAGAGTAACAGGCACCTGTGCTTATCATCAGCGCCAGGTAACAATCGCTATCAAGCGTGCTCGCCACTTAGCTCTTCTTCCTTATGTAAATAACTAAGGAAACTGAAAACAAACAAAAAGGCATCGGCTTTTCGCCGATGCCTTTTTAATTTACACTTTATTTTTCAATCTTGTAAAGATTCATTTGACCGGGGCCAAACCAGGTGATGTTTTCGTAAGAATCGGGAATAGTATCCTTTGCCTCGGACTGAGTGGCACCACCTACAAGAAGAGCAGCTGTAATTTCGGTCGGAGTAACAGCTCTGCCGTTTCCGACATTTACAATTTTACCTGCTTTTGTGGAAATGGTAAGACTAATTCTTGCATTGTCGGTTTTGCTGTTATTCATAACTGCAAAGTAATCGTCGCCGTTTTCATCCTTGTAGAAACTTACGATAACGGGCTGATTTCCGTGAACATCCTCAGCCTTTAAAACAATGTCGCTATCACCGGGCTGAAGGAGAGGGAAGCCGCCAAAGGCCTCACCTGCGTGGAATGACTTTTGGAGTTTTAAGCGTGCAAAGTAATCTCCATAAAAGAGATGGAATTCTCTAATTGCCTCGGATAGATTTATGTAGGTAAGTGAACGCTCGCCAAAGAAGTTAATAGGAGCATTTCTATAGAATGATGCGGTATTTTTTTCGCTGTAGAAACGGAACCACAAAAGTCCCTGACATCCGCTTGCAACCGCCGAGTTAATTTGCCAGATAAAATCGTTTTTATTAGGCTCTTCGTACGACCAGTGAGCCGAACATAAAAGCGTAGTCCAGAGGGGACAATGATGCTCATCTGCAATTTCCTTAAACATTCTAAGCTGCTTAAAATAAGTATCAAATACGGGAACCTTGCGCATTTGACCATAGTAGTCATAGCAAAGGTTCTTCATATTGGTAAGACGCGGATAAAGTGCCTCGCCTATTTCAATGGTGGCATCCCAAAAGGGGAAGTAGTTAACAAAGGGAATAAGCTCGGGAGCAACCTCAAGCTGAATATCATAAGCCTTTACAACATCATCTATAAGTTCAAGACCTGGCTCATCGCCAAGATAAAAGCCCCATGTAGCAGGGTGCTTACCGAAATCTTTGTAAGCCTCTGTAAATTTCTCTTTGTAACCCTCGGGGTCTTTTGCAGCGCCAACCCAACGTGAACGCCTATCGCAAACGATAAGTTTAATGCCGCATTCAGCACAATAATCCATTATCTCAAGCATTTTTGACTTGTCGTGTCTGGTATGATCGTACTCAGGAGTAAAGGTCAAGGTAAGACCGCAATCACGCCAGTGCTCGACATCTTTTTTTGTGAACATGTCTAAATCCATAAATAGCCATGCACCCATAGGAAAATTACTTTGCATAATATCACCTCGTTGTTTTGGTTATGGGAGTGTCCCACAAGCAAATTATAACATTTTATATTGAAATTGCAACACTTTTAGCGCAATTTTGCAAAAAAACGAGCATCTTTTGATGCTCGTTTTAGTTTTGCTACAGATATAATTCGGGGTTCTTGTAAACGCCGTTTATCATAACGCCGAAATGTAGGTGGTTACCCGTTGCCCAACCGGTTCGACCGACTGCCGCAACAACCTGACCTCTTGAAACTTTTTGTCCAACTTTAACGTAAACGGCACTGGTGTGCGCGTAAAGTGTCTGAACGCCGTTTCCGTGATCGATAACAATGTGTTTTCCGTATCCGTTACTAAGATTTTTGTAGGAAATAACAGTTCCATCCGCGGCAGCATATATGTTGGTTCCTTTGGGAGCCGCAATATCAAGTCCGCGATGGTTATAATATCCCCACCAACGACAACTGATTCGACCGCCCTGCACAGGCCAGGCGAGTTTGGGAACCTTGCCGTTGCCCGAAGAAGCCTGCATATTGGGCCTTGTAATGCTGGGTGGAACCTTGGTTCCAACTGTAACCTTTTCGTCGATAGGAGCAGAAATAACCTTTGTTTCAACAATTTCCTTGCTGGTAGCAACACCGTTTAAATAGGTAATAAGATAGGTAACTTCGTTAACACCGTTAACGCCCTTTCTCGTAACCTTTCTGTAGGAATTGTAGTAGTTGTTGTTCTTTGTGGTAATTGTATCGTACTTGACTGTTTCATTTTCCTTAACCTTGCGCTGTACCTTAACGCTCAAGAACGGCTCGGAAGAAGCAATTGTAACCTTTTGTCCGGGAACAAATGTGGTTTTTGTGATGGGATTGAGCGAATAGAAGGTGTCAAGACTGATGCCCGCCTTTCTTGCGACATCATAAGGTGTGTCACCTTCCGAAACTGTGTATATAATCTCAGCGGCGCTTTCGCCCGAAATCTTTTCTTTAAGGCTCGCCATTTTGATGATACTGGAAACAGGGTAAAGACCCTCTTTTATCTGAACATCTTTAACAAATGAGATTATATCCTCATCGTTATCGGTAGCATATTTAGCTAGAATTTCATCAAGAGCGGCATCAAGCTCATCCTTTTCCCTAACCGCGCCTACAAGCGCGCCGTCAACATATAGTCCGCTTGCTTCTTCAATTACACTGCTTGATGCCATAATGAGTTTGTCTGTAACCTGGTCGGAATTTAGGAAGGATTCCTTACTTACAACCGCAAGCTTAAACTGGGGAACAATCTCAACATCGTCGCCCTCTTCATAGAGAACACGCTGCATAAGTTGTTTTTCGGCGGTTGTGTATATGTTTTCGTGCTTTATGTTGCCGATTTTAACTCCGTCATACTCGACCACAAGTCCAAAGGTGAGCTGCGAGAAAATTAAGATGGTAAGACCTAATATTAATACTGCACCTGTGGGCAAAATATAGTTTCGAAGTTTTATAACTGCTTGACGGTTTCTCTCAATTCCCTCTGATAAAACTCTTATAGAAACCTTAAACATTTCTTTTATACCACCGCTCTTGTATGCGGCGGTAGATTTTGTCCTTATAGCACGCGCAGCCTTAGCGGTCTTACTGAAAAGATCCTTAAAAGGCTTTGCAACCTTAGATGCGGCAAATTTAATGCCGCTTGCGAGTTTCTTTAAAAAATCCTTTATAGAAATGAAGATAATTACAAAAAGTGATGGGATTTTAAAAATGAGGGAAAGGGTGAATGCGCCTGTATTAGCGCATAATTCTTCAAGCGATGTTAATATGCGACTTAGTTTGTGGCTACTTTTAACCTCGGAACGCTTTAACTCATGGTCAGGGCTACTGCCTGCATCAGAAGTGTTTACGTTTTGTACATCTGACTCCATAGTAGTTTCCGACTGATTTAAATTTTCAGCCATACAGGTCCATCTCCTTTCGTTTATTTTTTCAATTAAACAATTGATATGTCCATTATACACTATTTTCAAAAAAAATCAAGTTTTAGAGCCTAAAACGAGGGCTTTGGTACGGCTTTCTCAAAGCCTTGCATCTTGATAAACCGCTCTGCAAAGCCAAATGTCAAAAAACGTGTTAACAAAAAATTTCCAAATCAAATTTGACCCAAAAACACAAAAAATTCTCAAAAATAAATGCGACACCGCGGCAAAAAATAATAAGGTAGAAAAAAGTTGGGAGGAAAATAAATGTGTTTTTTAAAAAAATTATAAAAATCATGACGGCTTGTGTATTAGCATTTTGCACCGCCGTTTTTGTCGCGATAGCGGTTTGTAGAAATAAAACTGCCGATAGATATTTTGTTGACGCAGAGGGAACTTTAGAACTTTCCAACGCGGCACATCTAAAATCCGACTTAAAAAGCGTGGCATCATTTGTAAACAATGGGTCATCCGATTTTAATGCAAACATTAAGTTTTTGGGTGTTTTTCCCGTAAAAAAGGTTACAGTAACTTCTACACAGCGCCCCGAGGTCACTCCGGGAGGAATAGCCTTCGGAATAAAAATGCTCTCGGATGGCGTTCTCGTAGCGTCACTTAATAACTTTGTCTGCAACAATAAAATTGTCTGCCCTGCAAAAGATGCAGGAATAAGGGCAGGAGATGTGATAGTAAGCATAAATTCGCAAAAGGTAATGTCCAATAGTGATGTTACGACGATTGTTTCAAAAAGTGAGGGCAAAAAACTTGAAATGGTGATACGAAGGGATAATACCGAGAGGAAAACCATAGTCAAGCCGATTTTTGACGGCACTGATTGTACCTATAAAATAGGCCTCTCGGTAAGGGATAGTAGTGCAGGTATAGGAACGGTCACCTTTTATAATGAAGAAAATTCAACCTTCGGCGGTCTGGGACACGCCGTTTGCGACGTGGGAGAAACCGCCATTTCGCTCTATAGCGGAAGCGTTGCCATCGCCAGTATTGATAGCGTAACCGCCTCAATGAAGGGCTCGCCGGGAAGACTTAATGGTCATTTTGTTTCAAACAAAGATAGCGGAACGATACTTTTAAACGATGAAACGGGAGTCTACGGAACGCTTGAGAATGTTAAAACAAATGAGAAAAGTGTAGAGATGGCCTTTAAGCAGGAAATCAAAACGGGAAAGGCAAGCGTTATAACAACCTTAAGCGGTACACAGCCGCAGGAATTTGAGATAGAAATCGAGCAAATTGCCTTAAATAGTGATAGAGCAACAAAAAATATGATTGTCCACGTAACTGATGAGCGCCTGCTTAGTGAAGCGGGCGGCATTGTTCAGGGAATGAGCGGTAGCCCAATTTTGCAAAATGGCCGCCTTGTTGGCGCCGTAACCCATGTTTTTGTAAATGACCCCACCCGCGGTTACGCCATCTTTGCCGAAAATATGCTCGAAAGCGCCAGAATCATTTCAAACAATGTAGGGGTCGGCGTTCCTAAGAGTCCGCAACGATTCGCATCTTAAACTAAAAAACTCCCGCGCCGATTGGCACGGGAGTTTAGTTTTTCTACTTATTCGGAGAGATAGGATTTAACCAGCATCTGAAGAAGCTCGTCGCGGTCAATTTTTCTGATAAGACTGCGAGCATTATTGTGCGTAGTAATATAAGTGGGGTCTTCCGAGAGGATGTATCCCACGATTTGATTTATAGGATTATAGCCTTTTTCCTTGAGCGCGTCATAAATAGTGACAAGGGTAGAATGGATCTGGAATTCCTTATCGTCCTTAAGTGAAAAGGTAATGGTGCGTCCGTCTGACATATTAAATCCCTCCAGTATAAACCTATTAAATACAGTATAACCTACTTTTATTACATTTTCAAGAATAAATTGCAAATTTTTTAAAAAAACAAGATATTGCAAGACTCTTTACAAATT
>JAZQLL010000022.1:0-9466 GCA_045542675.1 Oscillospiraceae bacterium | reverse complement strand
TAAGATTCTGCTTCATAGGCATATCGTTGAGGATGACATTTTCTGCACAATCTGTGTCAAGATGAGCCATGCTCTGCCAAATTTCCTCAGAAGTAAATGCAAGGATAGGCGCAAGAAGTTTAGTAAGAGTGTTAAGAATTGTATAAATAGCACTCTGAGCCGCTCTTCTTGACTTGCTGTCCTTCTTTTCACAATAAAGTCTATCTTTAAGCACATCGAGATAGAAGTTTGACATATCAATTACGCAGAAATTACGGATTGAATGGTAAACCTGATGGAATTCGAATGCATCATAAGCCTCATTAACCTTAGAAACGAGTTCATCAAGTTTTATAAGTGCCCATTTATCGATTTCTTCCATATCACCAAATGCGACCATATCTGCTTTAGGATCAAAATCGGAAATGTTTCCGAGGATATATCTTGCGGTGTTACGAATCTTACGATAACCTTCCGAAAGTTGCTTTAAGATATCTTTAGAAATTCTGATATCAGCATGGTAATCCGAAGATGCTACCCAAAGTCTTAAAATATCTGCACCGTACTCATCCAAAATCTCGGATGCGAGAATACCGTTACCAAGCGACTTGGACATCTTCTTGCCCTCACCATCAACAACCCATCCATGAGTACAAACTGCCTTGTAAGGAGCCTTACCGCACCAAGCAACAGATGTAAGGAGTGATGACTGGAACCAGCCACGATATTGATCGGCACCCTCTAAATAGAGGTCTGCAGGCCAAGAAAGACCTTCGGTCTGCTGAAGAACAGCAGCATGCGATACACCTGAATCAAACCAAACGTCCATAATATCGGTCTCTTTGGTAAACACATCGTGTCCGCACTTGCTACAAACGGTACCCTTGGGAAGAATATCCTTAGCATCGGTTGTGTACCAAGCATCAGAACCGCTCTCTCTAAAGAGCTTGGAAACTGCCTTTATGCTATCAGAATCAATATGCTCTTTTCCGCATTTTTCACAATAGAATATAGGAATAGGAACGCCCCATGTACGCTGACGGGAAATACACCAGTCACTTCTATCACGAACCATGCCTTTAATTCTCTCTCCGCCCCACTCAGGAATCCACTGGATTCCTTCAATAGCACGGATAGCGTCGTCCTTAAATCCGTCAATCGAGCAGAACCACTGTTTTGTGGCTCTGAAAAGAACGGGATCTTTACAACGCCAGCAGTGAGGATACTGGTGAATAATCTTCTGAATAGCGAAAAGCGCACCGGTATCTTCAAGGTTTTGTGCAATTGCCTTATTAGCATCAGAGGTTGTAAGTCCTGCGAACTGACCTGCTTCCTCTGTCATATAACCCTTAGCATCAACGGGAACAACAATAGGAATCTGAGGATAGTTACGGCAAACCTCAAAGTCTTCAATACCATGGCCGGGCGCGGTGTGAACGCATCCGGTACCACTTTCAAGAGTAACGTGATTTCCTACGATAACAAGCGACATTCTGTCAATGAAAGGATGAGCTGTTTCAATAAGCTCAAGGTCACTACCCTTTGCTCTGCCGACAATCTCATATTCCTCAATCTTAGCCGCCTGCATTGTAGGAGCGATGAGCTCCTCTGCTATTACATAAATCTCGTCATTTGCTTTTACAAATGCATAGGTATACTCGGGACCGATGCAAATTGCAACGTTTGCAGGTAATGTCCAGGTTGTTGTTGTCCAGATTACAAAATATGTCTTATCTGCATCAACGCCAAGTGCCGAGAGTTTACCCTTATCGTCGGTCACCTTGAATTTAACATAAATTGAGTAGCAAGGATCCTCTGCATATTCAATTTCAGCCTCAGCAAGCGCAGTCTCACAGGTAGGACACCAATAAACAGGCTTAAGACCCTTGTAAATGTATCCCTTTTCAGCCATCTCGCCGAAAATTTCAATCTGCTTTGACTCAAACTCCGGCTTTAATGTTACGTAAGGGTTTGCATAATCACCGAGAGAGCCCAAACGCTTAAACTGACTTCTCTGATTATCAAGATAAAGCATTGCAAACTCTTTGCAGTTCTTTCTAAGATCTACAGGAGAAAGCATTGCCGCTTCTACGCCGATTTTCTTTATAGCTTTTAGTTCGATGGGAAGTCCATGAGTGTCCCAACCGGGAACAAAAGGCGCGTGAAATCCAGCCATATTCTTGTATTTAACGATAAAATCCTTAAGCACTTTGTTAAGTGCAGTTCCAAGATGAATATCGCCGTTTGCATACGGGGGTCCATCGTGAAGAATATACTTGGGTTTGCCCTCATTCTTCTTCATTAACTTTCCATAAATATCATCCTTGTATGTTTTTTCAAACATTTCAGGCTCTCTCTGCGGAAGACCTGCTCTCATCGCAAAGTCGGTCTGCGGCAGATTAAGAGTCTGGTTGTAATCCTGTGCCATTATGCTCTCTCCTCAAAATTATGTGTATATTTATTAATTAGTTATCGAGATCGTATCCCTCACCGAACTTAAGAGGACCAAATTTTGATTCCTTTTTATCATCGTCAAAATTTGTGAACTTAAATCCGCCACTGATTTTAAATTCCTCTTCCTCAGCTTCGGGCTGCTCTACTTCTTCGGGAGCCTCCTGAGGCTCCTGAGTAACCTCAATCTTTGGTTCAACTGCGGGAATTTCTATTGTTTCTTCGATTTCTTCAATTATGGGCTGTACAGGTTCCTCAACCTCAACCTTTACCTCAGGCTCAGAAACCTTAGGTTCTTCTATTATTTCCTCTTTTTCTCTTTCAACTTCGGGAATACTCTTAATCATTTCCATGTGTGAGCCATACATTGTGAGCATCTTGCTACGAAATGCATCAACTTCACGCTTCATTTTATTAAGAATAACCTCTTCACGCTTAACATCATCTTTAACATTCTTTATGATGTTTTCTGATTTTATTGTAGCATCGCGCATAATAATCTCGGCACGATTTTTTGCTTCCTTAAGAATATTGTCTCCGAGTTTCTGTGCTCCGAGAAGCGCTTGACGAAGACTATCTTCCTCGTTTCTATACTCTTCTATTTTGGTTGCTAAAACAACAAGTTTTTTCTCAGCCTCCGCCTTTTCAGTCTCTAACTGACAAACGAGGTCGATAACTTCGTTTAAGAAACTTTCAACATCGTCTATCTTGTATCCGAAAGCGGATTTTTCAAATTTTTTCTCTTTAATATCTGTTACAGTTAACACCAAAAGTCCTCCCGTCAAATATATTTTTTGTATGAAAGAACAAGTCTTCCTTTTTTAGTTTGAGTAACAACATTTCCAATTTTAAATTTACCGACCGAGCGAACAGAAATCACATCTCCCTCACAAACACTTTTGCTACACGAGGAAACAATTTCGTGATTTACATTAACCTTTTCGCCCAATATAAGTTTCGAAACATCATTTCTGCTCTTATCAGCAACCGCCGCAACAACACAATCGAGCCGAAGCGAAGATATTATGGCGGTTTCATCCGAAAATCTTTGCTCTGTCAATTTAATATCGGAAAAATTACAAGATTCAATTTTAACGCCAACATTGCCAATTTTCTCAATATTATCAGTAACAAAGCTTACGAGACTCGGTTGCAAAAAGAAATATGTTTCGCACTCACCGACAAGAATATCTCCTAAAAGTTCCCGCTTTATTCCAAGCGACATAAATGCTCCCAAGAAATCTCGGTGAGTAAGCGGTCTGCTATGTAAGATTCTGAGCACCGATATAGGATATTCCCCGATTTTATCATAGACATAATCGGGAAATATACCTAGAATTTTTCTCTCAGCATCTTCTGTACCGCCGAAAAACATAAAGCTTCCCGGGGCAATCGGATCGACCGCCGCCTTTGCGATCTTCTGCTGACGTAAGTCAAGAAACTGAGAAAAAACTGCAATGTTCTTTCTCAAACTTTCATAGGCTAAATCCTCAATATGAGATGCAAAGAACTGCTCTTCTTTTGAAAGATGAAGCCCTAATAAATAATCATTCATTACGCTTAGAAGTAAACTCCGCTATTTTCAAGTTCATCAAGCAGATCTCCCTCAATGGCAACATTGTAAGGAGTGATGATAAATGTAGAGTTTGCAACTCTCTTTATCTGACCATGATTAGCGTAAGCAACGCCGCTTAAAAAGTCAATAAGTCTTCTGGATACATCCTTGTTGGTAGACTCGAGGTTGAGAACAACCGTTCTCTTAGAATTAAGGTGGTCAGCGATTGTTCTTGCATCCTCAAAACGCTCAGGCTTAACCAAGATAACCTGAAGCTGAGTTGTAGCGTGAATATTAACAACACGATTGCGATTTTTCTCACTTCCGTAAGAAACAGTTGTGTCATCAAATTCAGACTGATTGTTGCGGATTAAATCCTCATCAAGTCCATCTCTTTCGTTCTCGAACTGCTCATCCTCGGGATCGCCAAATAACTTACCAAATAATCCCATTTTAAATCCTCACTTTCATTTTATTTAAAGAAATATTACGCTTATTTAATATAAAGGCGCGGCCCAAAAAGCGCCGAACCTATACGAACGATATTTGCTCCGCTTTCGATGGCATACTCATAATCTTGTGACATTCCCATCGAAAGATACTCCATATATACATTATCTATGTTTTTGTCTCCAATGTCAACAAATATTTGATTAAGATGCGAAAAATATCTCAAACTTTCCTCTTTTTTTTCGCAAATCGGCGGAATTGACATTATTCCACGTATTTTTATGTTAGGAAGCCGCGATATTTGATCGACAAGTTCAATAACTCTCGCAGGCGTAATTCCCGACTTACTTAATTCCTCACCTATGTTTACCTCAACGAGAATATCCATACAAAGATTATTTTTAACTGCCGCCTTACTGATTTCAGTTGCAAGTTTTACGCTATCAACCGATTGAATCATTGAAACTTTATCAATAATATATTTCACTTTATTTGTCTGCAGATGACCAATAAACTGAACTTCTGCGGGGAGATAAAAATCCTTTTTATCCAGAAATTCCTGTACCCTGTTTTCACCTAGCAAGGTTACACCATTTTCGATTGCAACATTTACAAGTTCGGGATCCACAGTCTTAGTTACCGCCATAAGCGAAATATCATTTTCACTTCTCCCCGATTTCTGTGCGGAACGTGCAATATTTTCACGAATAACCTTAATGTTCTCTATAACGTCAATTTTAGATATTCTTTCCGTCATACAGATCCGTTCCTTTCACGATTACGTCATCAAACTGTTTAAGACTTCCGTTTCCGCTGTTTATCTCACAAACTACATAATCGGTCTTTTCGTAGAGCACGTTAATTTTTCTAAAGAACATTTGCTTTCCTATAACAACGTAAACGCCCTTATTGCCCTCATCATCATACCTAACCGCACTTGTTTTAATCTTGTATCCTCTGGCGGTTGAGAAGATAATTTCCGCCTTTTCTTTTCTGGCAGAACAAAACTCAGGTGTCAGATGATTGGAGCGCACAAATACGGCCATTTTGCTGTTTTCATCGTCGAGAACGACCTTGCTTACAGTTACATTAACAATCTCATCCGAAACGTCACTAAAGCGCATTTTAAGGGTTGTGCCCGCCTTAATTCTTTCGTTATATTCCTTCTCATCGATAGGAAGAATCATTGTGTAATACCAGTCAAAATCCGTGATAAGTTTTCCTATTGCCTTATCCGATATTGCACCTGGAGTAGATTCATTTATAAAACTTTCAATATCCGCAGCAGACATAGAAGAAATTGCACTGTATTTAGCAGACTGCTCGTATCCATCCGTAGAAATAACAAAGTTTCCGTTTTTACTCGCATATATTCCCTTGTAGGAATTTTTGATTTTGTTTTTAAGCGAAGTTATCTCTGCCTTAATCTGAGAAATATAATCGTTAAAGTTTTTCTCTTTTTCGGTTATTATATTTCTTCGATTTAAGAGTATTTGAAGATCGTTTTTGCAATCCTCAATTAGCGCGGCATCATTTTGATATACTGCATCGGAAAGTTCACGCATTTTGTTGTTAATTTGAGTCGTAATCTGGTCAGCATTTGTGACAAGAACGCTCGATTGGTCCTGTGATTCCTGGAGAAGCAGTAACCGCTTTTCGAGTTCTTTAATTTTCTCGTAATTTAGCACATCACTTTCCGAAGCGTAGAGTTCCGCAACAGTACCACCTGCGCCGACTTTTTGTCCGTCTGAATACAAATAGTGTACTATAAAACCGTTATGATTTGCCTCAACTGTTTCTTCCGAGCGCATAAAAATACCGTTTACTTCGATTTTATCCTCGTACGAAAGTTGCATAACTGTTTCGGTTTGATAAGGAGAATAGACCGCACTGTATATCTGATAGCCTATGAAGAAAAGCAAAAATGCTCCTAGTGCTGACAAAAGCACGGTTCTCACAATTTTCATATACTTTTTCTCCTTTCGTAAATCTTTATATCACCCTGTAGAACTTGTCGCAGATGTCTATTGCATTATCTACAAGTTGGTCTTTAGTAATTTCATCAGCAAAAAGCCAATTGATTCTCTCGTCGCGTCTGAACCAGGTAAGTTGCCTTTTCGCATAATTGCGGGTTGCTTTTTTAAGGTTAGAAACCGCCTCATCTAAAGAAATATCTCCGCGGATATAGGGAAAAATTTCCTTATATCCTATCGCCTGGACGGCAGTTTTATTTTGATCAAGTTTGTCAAAAAAGAATTTCGTTTCCTCAACAAGTCCCATTTCAAGCATCATATCAACGCGCATATCAATTCTGTCGTAAAGTTTTTGCCTGTCTTTATAGTTTATACCAATAAGGCAAACATCGTAGGGAGACAGCTCTTTTTGTGAAATCTCAATATGCTCGCGCATTGTGTGACCAAATTTTTGATTGATTTCAATTCCTCTGACAATTCGGTTTATATTTTGGGGATGAAGTTTCTCGGCATATTCGGGGTCAAGCGCTCTTAATTTTTCGAGCATATACTCTCCACCATTAATTTCCGCCTCTTTAAGTAGTTCTTCCCTTAAATTATCTTGATTTTCATTGTCAAAAAGAATGTTATCAACAAGACTGTTTATATATAGCCCTGTTCCGCCAACTATAATGACCTTTTTACCTCTTGAATTTATCTCTTCAATGGTTTTTCTCGCTATATCAAGATATTGCGCGACCGAAAATTTCTCACTTACATCAAGAAAATCTATAAGATGATGCGGTATTCCCTGCATTTCTTCGGTAGTCGGCTTGGCGGTTGCGATATCCATAGATTTGTATATCTGCATTGAATCTGCCGAGACAATCTCAGCATCAAAACACTTTGCAAGGGCAATCGAAAGCGATGTTTTTCCGGAAGCGGTAGGTCCAACCACCACAATAAGCGGAATCTTTTTGTTCTTCAAGCCTTCTCCTCCTACCCAAGCCTGCCAAAACGCTTTTCTATTTCAGCTTTGGATAATTTAACTGTTACAGGTCTACCGTGAGGACAGAATTTAACATCCTCATCATTTCTCAGGCACTCAATCAAGAATGACAATTCGTATGCGCTACTGTTGTCGTGTGCCTTTATCGCACTGCGGCAGGCAATGGTATGGTAAATGTCGTCAATGATTTGAGGAGCAATCTCGTTTTTAGAATACTGGAGATTACTTGCAATTTCACCGATCGTCAAAACAGTCTCCTGTACAGAAATAAATGGTGGAATTGAGCGAATAATAATCTCGCTATTACCAAAATCGTCAATTTCGAAGCCAAATTCATTAACCTTTTCTTTGTATCGCATCAAAACATCAAATTCTTCCCTGGAAAAACGAGAAATTATAGGCTCTAAAAGAAACTGCCTTTCAATATCTCTGCCCTGCGCCTTAAGTTTGTCGAAAATGAGTCTTTCGTGAGCCGCATGCTTATCAACGAGATATAGCGCATCGTCACATTCAAGAAGTATATATGTTTTAAAAAGTTCGCCTACGATTTTGGCACCGCTAAAGCGGTCGCGAGGTTGCTCTACAACCGTGGGCTCTGACTCAGGCTTTTCAATCTCAACATATTCCGCCTTATTTTCGCTAAAAACAGGCTTCTTTTCGTCAGACTCATTTGATACGGGAGATGTATTAAGCACAACTTCCTCGTTTAAAATAGATTCAACTTGTGCAATGCTCGATTTAGCGTTAAATTCAATTTTTTCAGGAACAGAACTCTCTGTAAAGATAGGATTTGAGTCAGAAACTGTTTTTTTCTCGCCTAAATCACTATTTTTCGGCTCAATCCGTTCATTTTTAGGCTCAGTTGCAAAAGTTGTCTGCTCTCCGGTAGTTGTAAAGCCATTAAACTTTACACTTGAGGTAAACGAATTATTGGGTTTAGGGTCTTTTAAAATAAGTTCCGCCTCTCCACTATCCTGCGAAATGGCATTTTTACAAGCAAAATAAACCGCATCAAATATAATTCGTTCATCTGAGAATCTGATTTCGGTCTTTGTTGGATGCACGTTTACATCCACTATCGACGGTGATACCGACACCATAAGAACGCAGGCAGGAAATTTTCCTACCATTATGGCGCCCTTATATGATTCCTCGAGAGCAACTGTCATAGTAACATTTTTTACAGTTCTTCCATTAAGGAAAAAATACTGCATTGAGCGTTTTGCTTTTGAGCTAACGGCTTTTGAGATAAATCCCTCAACCTTAATTCCGTTCTTTTCACTATTCACAGGCAAAAGCGAATTAGCAAACGCCTTGCCGAAAACGCAGTGAATCGCCGAATAAAGTTGACCGTCACCAACTGTCTGAAGGTCGATTCTGCCATCGCGGATAAACTTAATGGCAATATGAGGATTTGAAACAGCAATTTTCTCAATTATAGATGCAACTGCATTCGCCTCCGAGACATCTTTTTTAAGAAATTTCATTCTCGCAGGAGTATTGTAAAAAACATTTTTAACGATGATAGTGGTGCCAACGGGACAACCCGCTTCTTCCTTTTCTACAAGTTCGCCACCTGCAATTTCAATATGACACCCGACATCGCAATCTTTTTGTCTTGTAAGCATAGAGACGCGGGAAATGGCACAAATGGAAGCAAGAGCCTCTCCCCTAAAACCCAGGGTGAATATTTCGTTTAGGTCGGCAGCAGTGCGCACTTTACTTGTGGCATGACGAAGAAACGCTGTTTCAGCATCATCAAATGCGATTCCCTTTCCATCATCGGTCACACGAATAAGTTCAATTCCGCCGCTCTTTATTTCAACGGTTATATGAGTAGCGCCCGCGTCAATAGAGTTTTCAAGAAGTTCCTTAACGATAGATGCAGGCCTCTCAATCACCTCTCCCGCAGCAATAAGTTCGGCGGTATGCTTATCTAAAACACGAATTTCGCCCAAAGTTTTCACCTCTTTTATTCATCGTCTGCAATCTTTTTAAGTTCAAATAAAATATTTATTGCCTCACGGGGAGTCAAAACATCCACATCTATTGCGCGGATTTTCTCAACTA